>JAIWEZ010000201.1:0-4573 GCA_048631945.1 Gammaproteobacteria bacterium
GATATGGCCGGATCCTCCCGCATGTTCTCGACAAGGAACAGTACCCCAGCCTGCCTGGGAGTCGAGTCGCCATTGGATTGCCTGCGACCCGAACCAACGTTCGCAGAGGTCCCGCATCACTACCAGGTACTCCGCCGGCCTCACCGCCGGTTGACCAACCAGACGCCACCGACGAGAATTAGCCCGCTGTCATAGGATTGCCCTATGGCGACATCGAAACCAAGATCGCCCAGTCCGCTCGTAGACTTGAAACGCCCCTCATCCGAATCAAAGATCGGCTGCTCAGTGGCATAAGCCAGCACCGGCCGAAAAAAGAAGTTTTGTGTGCCATCTTCATTCAGAGGAAAGGGGAAGACGGGTTTAAAGAGAATCATATTGACATTTTCATTCTCCGCTCCAGGAATGTCGCCGTCAAAAGCAGTTGTAGTGTACTCAATAGTGAGCTTAGCCAGTGGAGTATTCGGATTATTGAGCTCTCGGGCTAAGTCATCGGAAGAAAGCTTATTGGGTTCACTTTCTGCTACTCTCAACTCCTCTGGTGTATCTATCTGTGATGGATTATCGACAATATTTTTGGGAGCTGCCAGTACTAATGTGCACGAGCTCAAGACAAAAAAACCAATCAAGAAACTAACGTACAGTTGACGTCCCTCGAGGCGGTTTAATTTATAACCGTGCGATGACCGAATATTTGTAATCATGTTGTTACATCCTTTATTTTTTAGATATTGAAAAGAAGGGTTTAAGATTCACTGATCTCTCCGATTTGATTGCCTAACGTTGATAAATCAATGAACCGTATTCTTGTAAATCTTCCCATCCTTCATGATGACCAAGAAGTTCTTGTCCGGATCAGCAACCAGGTCGAGGTTCTCCAACGGATTGCCCTCCACCAGTATCAGGTCGGCAAGAGCTCCTTCCTTCACCACACCGAACTCACCCGGATACGGGTCGCGTGGACCACAAAGTTTAAGTAGCTGGGCATTGTCATGGGTGGCCATTTTCAAGGTTTCATAGGGAGTGTACCACCTCTTCAGCTTGGCCAGGAATTTACCCTGTTTCGCGGCGAGGGCGGGATCGAACAGCATGTCGGTGCCGAAGGCGGTTTTGACCTTGTACTTTTTGGTAAACGCAACGGCATTGTCCAGGCCTGCAACCACCTGCTCGTATTTGGCCTGGCTGACAGGATTCTCAAACACGAATGCATCTTCGTCATTCATCAACGGCTGCATGCTCCACCACACGCCCTTCTTGGCCATAAGCTCCGCGGTCTCCTCCTCAATGAAGAACCCGTGCTCGACTGATAGGACACCAGCGTTGACCCACTGTTTGATGGCAGCATCGGTATTGACATGGATCATGACATAGGTGTTCCAGGTTTTTGCCACATCGCAGATCGCCTTCGCCTCCTCAAAGGTGTATTGTGTGACATCCAGCGGATCGTACATGGAGGATACGCCGCCACCTGCCATGGCTTTGATCTGGCTGGCTCCCATGCGCAGAATTTCACGGGTACGCTTGAGCACATCCGGCACTCCGTCTGCGATAAACGAGTGCGTTCGCTGAACGTAGTTAAGTGGCGTGCCTGGAGCTTCAGGCACATCATTCGGGCCACGGAAGTCACCGTGCCCAGAGGTCTGGCCTATGAACGGACCGGAAGGATAGACTCGCGGGCCGTCGACCAACCCCTCATCAATAGCTCTCTTGACCCCGAAAACATTGCCGCCGGCATCGCGTACCGAGGTAAAGCCGCGCAATAGCGTTTCCCGCGACCCCTTAGCAGCTGCGATGCTGAGATAGCCCAGATCGGTACTCATCATCGTGCTGATGGGCACAACGCTTAACATGATGTGCCAGTGGGCGTCGATGAGCCCGGGCATCAGGGTGCGGCCTTTTCCGTTAATGACCTTGACCTTGACCTCGTGCTTCACCATCTTCACGGGATCGTAAACCATGACGACGGGGTCATTTGTCATGAAATCACACGTGTGTGTCTTCGCAGTCGCAGCCGGGTGCAGGCCGCCGGTCTTCACATCGATTACATAGGTGTCCGCAATCTCTATTTCTTTATCTATTTTCTTGATCAGATTTTTGACCACAAGGACATCGTAACCTTCCAGTAGTTTCTCATTTTCACCGTCAAAAATGTTAACATTTTTGAACAGCGTTACCTCTGACGGGATGTCGGCCGCCGCAACGGGTAGGGTCAGCATCAATGCCAATAGCAGAGAGCATAATACGGTATTTACGATTTTCATTTTTATTCTCCTTTTTTAAATTGGTTGTCGCTCTATATTTGTCTCATTTCGAAATGTGTAACCGATAGTCTGTGATGCCTAACCCTCACTGGTGGCCGGAAGCGAAGCTGTAGGCCATCCAGTGCATCCAATTGTTCGACGTGGGTTTGCCCGGCTCAGCGTGAATGCTGCACTGAAAATGGTTATTCTTTCTTCATCCCTTTGCCGAGTAAATGGACTCTCCTCCTTTGATGGTTTCGAGTACCTGAATGTCCCTGATCTTCATCGGATCGATGGACAGCGGGTCGTCAGACAGAACCACCATATCCGCCAGTTTGCCCGTTTCCAAGGTGCCTTTTCGGTTTTCCTCGAAATTCTGCCAAGCAGCATCAGCAGTGATTGCGCGCAATGCCTCGAACGGTGTGATGCGCTCCTCAGGTCCGAGTATTTTGCCACTGGTTGTCACCCTGTTTACGGCTGCCCAGACAACGTTTAGCATTTCGATGCCGGCGATAGGAGCATCATGGTGCAGTGTAATTTTCAATTTGCGGTCCAGGGCTGAACGAGCAGGATTGATCCGCGCTGCCCGCTTTGGCCCGAGAAACAGGTCGCGAT
Source organism: Gammaproteobacteria bacterium (assembly GCA_048631945.1). Lineage (GTDB taxonomy): Bacteria > Desulfobacterota > Desulfobacteria > Desulfobacterales. The sequence goes on from JAIWEZ010000201.1 coordinate 2,853, forward strand.
GGCGGTCGCCCCAAAAATTGACATGGATCGGGAAAAACGATGGGGTGAGGCCATGTTTGGCTGCAAAATCGAGTTGATCGTCACGCATGGTTTGGGCATGGATGATGGTCGTGCGAAGATCCGATCGTGGTTTTTCCGCCCGAACCTTTTCTACAGCCTTGATCAGCATATCCGTGGCGGCATCCCCATTGGTGTGCACCTGTATCTGCACATTCTTGGCGTCACAACGTTTGACCCACGTATCAACCTCCTCCTGGCTCATGCTGGCGTAGCCTATATGCCCTTCAATAGATGCGGACAGCGGTTCCTCCTTGACGGGCACGTTTTCCGCGCTGACGAAGATGCACTCCGCCTGCTCGGTATCGCACTTGTCGGCGACGGGCTTGGCATTGTCCGGCTGAATATGGTATGGCTTGGAAAGAAAGGCGGTGTAGCCCTGAATCGAGCCATCCACTATAAGCTTGATCCCACCCAGGCGTAAGCGTCCAGTGGCACCACGCTTGGCGACAATAGCGTCGAAGGCGGCATCGTCAACAGCCTTGTACACCGGCCAGGTGATTACATCGATCGGCAAACGGCCCTTTTGCTCCATGGCCGCCAGGAGGTGCCATGTGCCTTTGAAGGTGGCGCAATCCTGAGCAGTGGTGATTCCTGCCTCAGTATAGAAGCGCAGCCCCTCCTCTATCATTTCAATGGCTTTCTCGGGTGTAGGCATCGGTAGCTTATCTAAAACCACGTACATTGCGGTTTCTTCAAGGACGCCGTTTGGTTCGCTGCTGTCCGGCTTGCGCTGAATCACTCCGCCTTCAGGATCTTTGGTGTCCGCAGTGATACCGATCTCTTCCAGCATCCTGCTATTGCCTGTCATAAGGTGGCTGGAGATATGCATCAGCAGTATCGGGTGCTCAGTGGAAACTGCATCCAGGTCATCCCGGTTGGGATGCCGCTGTTCTTCGATGCCTGTATCGTCGTAGCCCCAGCCAATAATCCATTTGCCGGGTTTGATCTGTTTTTCCTTTATCCAGCCGCGCAGGATACGCTGGATGTCGGCGATCGAGCCGGCCTCTCCAATGGGTTTGGGATCGAGGTTGGCGGTGGAAAATTTCACGGATTGCATAACGACGTGGGAATGGGGATCAAAGAATCCGGGCATGAGGGTTTTGCCGCCCAGATCAATCAGTTTCGTGTCTGCTCCCTTCCTCGTCATGACCTCCGCTATCGCGCCGACGGCCAGAATCTGGTCATTCAACACTGCCAAAGCCTCCGCCCGCTCCCCGTCCTTGGTCATGGTAAGGATGGGGCCGCCGTGGTAGATGGCATCAGCCTTGGCGTTTTTGTCCACAGGCTGAGAATCAGAAAACGAACAAGATGCGAGGCCACCAAAAGCCAGCATCCCGCCCGCAGCGCCAACCCCTTTGATAAATTCACGCCGGGACAGTTCTCTCCCCGCCTTCTCGATCATGTCGACGAACAGGCTTGGTGTACAGTCACAACCAGTTAAATGCTGATGATCTTTAGCCATACCTAATCTCCTTTGGTGATGATTGCGTGGGCTTGCACGCTATTTTTGACACGTCGAACAATATTATTAACTGGAAACCCATTAAATGCAGGGCAACAAACATTGCCCCATACCGTCTCCCTACCTCACATGATGGTCTTTTACATCACCTCATCCATTTTCTGATTTGACGGCTTGGTAAAAGTGCATCTGTCCCGCC
>JAIWEZ010000202.1:0-4544 GCA_048631945.1 Gammaproteobacteria bacterium
GTGAAAACCGGAGTCCAGGTCAGTCATAAGTTTCTGAAAACACTGGATTCCGGCTTTCGCGACTCGACTGAGCTCGCCGAAGTCCGGAATGACAGAAGGGGGTGTTTTTCGACTTTTTACGAGTTCGTCAAGTATTAGATACAGGCAAACTTTTCAGCCACGAGAACTGCCACTGTGAAAACACTTATTTGTATTGACGGGCAAGACCTTGCTTTGAAAGCCGCAATACTGGCGGCGAAGTTTGCGTGCACCACGAATAGCGAGGCCACCTTTCTATATGTTCGAAGATATCGAAGGGACACTCGCGGTTACAACATCCCAAGGAAGACGACAGAGGTATTTGCCAACTGGAAGGAAGAACTTCCGGAGATAAAGTATCTCCACGAGGCTGAAAGCGTGTTTAAAAAAAATCGGGGTTGCAGGGAAAACGAGACAGAGTTGGAAGAGCTCCATAGAGCCCTGGTCCATGTTGGCGACGGTGTTTTTGAAGAGGGAACGGTCCGACTACGTTCTGCCGGCAGCACTCATCTTAAAATCAGAGAGGGCGTTCCTCACGAAGAAATACTCAAGGAAGCCGAGGAAGGCCATTATGACCTTGTCATGTTAGGGGCACGCCATGTTGCTGGGTGTCACTGGTACGATATCGAGCACATTCCTCTGAGCGTTGCCCAGAAGGCCCCGTGCCCGGTTACCGTGATAGGCAGGGAATTTGAAGACGGACAACCCTTGTTGGTGTGTGTTGGGAAAAAGGACCTCCCGGAATCAACCTTACACCTTGGCCGCGTTTTAGCCAAAAGAATGAAAAGTGAAATTGAGGTCCTAACCGTACTCAGGACTTCTGAACCGACTTTTCAGTTTTCCAAAAGGGTCTCTTCCATGATAGCTGAATGGTCAGAGGACTCTTTGAAGGTGAGTTCGAAGGTCCTGACCGGCGACCCGGCCAAGGTCATTCTTGAAGTAGCACCGAATTATGGCCTTGTTGTTTGCTCGGCTAGCGAGAAGCGAAAGAAAAATCGATTGGGCAAGGTGCCCAAAAAGGTGCTCTGTCGTCAGTTCAATGTCCTTGTTTCGAGGTAGGTAATAGATCACCCCATGATTCAATGACTTCTCACGCTCTCATGAAACCGGGATTCGAACTGTAAAGGTCGTGCCTACCCCCACCTTACTCTCGAAAGTGAGCTCTCCTCCGAGGTTGCTAACAACATTCTTGGAAATGGGAAGCCCTAAACCGGTCCCCTTGCCAGGGGGCTTGGTCGTATAAAAGAGTTCAAAGATTTTTCCCTGATCTTCTTTTGGAATTCCATCCGCATTATCTTCAACCCTTATCTCAACTTCCGAGCTCTTCCTGAGCGTTCCTATCTCGATGCGTCTGTCATCTCCCCCCTTTTCCAGCAGGGCGTGAATGGCGTTGGCAATGAGGTTCACAAAAACCTGCTCCAACAATCTTGGGTCCGAGTTCACCAAAAGGGGTTCCTCAGTAAAAGCAAGGCCGATCTTAATGGTGGTGTGCTTGAGTTGAGGATTAAGAAAAGCGATGGTTTCTTTGAGTAGTTCATGGATGTCCAACTCGATCTTGGTTGGAAGCGACTCCCGAGCAAAGCCGAGAAGTTTATGGGTGATGTTACGACAGCGCTCGGTCTGAGCGCTGATTTTTTCCATGACCTCTTCCAGCTCTTGGCGGTCATCGGCACTTAGGCCCTTAGCATCCGAAACGACCTCTCCTGCCCAAGCGGCCGCCTCTTTAATAACTGCCACGGGATTGTTGATCTCATGGCCCACGCCAGCGGCTATCCGGCCTATCTCTGCCAGCCTGTCTACCCGGACGAGGTCTTCCTGGAGCCTTTTCCACCGGGTAATGTCCTGGCATATCCCCACCGTACCTACCCTTTGGCCTTCTCTGTTGATTAGGTCCATCAAAGAGGCATTACAATAAACCGTTGTTCCTTCCTTGTGTAGGAAGGGAACGTCCAGAGCCACACCGCTGCCGTCTTTCATACAACTAACCATCACCGGCTCAAACGTTTCCGGGTCTTCGGCAAGATCCGTGATGGGCCTGCCCACTACCTCTATCCAGGAATATCCCAGAACCTTTTCCCCCCCCTTGCTAAAAGAAAGAAGGCTTCCCCCTGCGTCTGTGGAAAAGATCAAGTCACTGGCATTCTGTAATATACACTGAAGGTATGCCCTGATTTGATGTAGCTCTATCTTATAGCTTGCCAGTTCCCTAGTGACCTTTTTGAGTTCGGCTTCCGATGAGCTATTCGATTCCATAAATTTTTTCGAGCTCGCGAATTGCCTTTCTTATTCCACGCGGCCCCATACCTACCATTTGGACTTTCTCCACTTCCTCTCGGAATTTTGCAGTCTGTAATTCCACTTTCTTTTTGTAGGCTTCTGAGATGGCAACCAAAAGCTTGTCGTAATCAACTGGCTTAAGGAGGTACTCAAAAGCCTCCTGCTGGCCGCTTTCTAACGCTGATTCAACGGAACCGTGGCCTGTAAGCACGATGCACTGAAGGAAAGGCTGGATCTGCCTTAGCCTCTTCTGAGTTTCCACACCATCGATCCCGGGCATCTTGAGATCCACAATTGCCACGTCGTAAGTCTCGTTCTGTGCTACCTCGACAGCTTGTTCGCCGGAAAAGGTGGCTTTTACTGCGAACCCCTTTTTTAGTAGTCGCTTGGACAGGTATTCTAGCAAAGTTTCCTCATCATCTACCAAGAGAACACGAATGTTGTGCTGATCGCTCATGGTTTTCTCCTTCCGTTTGATTTTTAGCCTTTGCTGGCTTTTGGTTAATAAGTAAACATGTAGGAAAAGGGCTTTGCAGCCACAATTAAGTGTTTCCTTAATATCAGTTTCCCCCCAAGTCGTCAAGAAAATTTACCATTCTCTCCCGACCTTGATCTTCGCTAAATCAAATGGTTAGCCCTTCATAAATCTTCAACCCGTATCTTCCGTTTTTTTGGGAGATGTAGCTGTACCGCCATTCTAATAGTCAATTTACATGCCAAAATTGAGAATTTGTTCTTAGAGGCGGTATAAATTCTAATAATTCATTTAATTCATTAGGAATTGCAATATTTCGTTGATGGGGGGCAACAGCAAGGGGTTGGCAAGACCACAAACAGACCGTTCAATATCCGACCCAAAAGGAGCTTAATGGATCGGCAAAAATAAAGGCTAACCGCGAACATCGCGGTTAGCCCAAGCAGGAGGAAAGCCGATGAAGAAATTTCTTCACGGCAATCGTCTTTATGTTTAGCAACAATGATGCCAAGCTGTGATGTTTGAGGAGAGATTTCATCTTGGCTGGGGACCCTATGGGGGGATAACGGGATAATAAGCTGATTTCCATATAGAATTAATACTTTCTATTGTATCTTTCTTTCTATGCGATATCACCATTACACTTTCAGTAAGTGCCTATTTATGTCTTGCAATGCTTCTCAAATTGTACAACTTTTTATACAAACTCCTGCAGAATAATCCTTAACTAACCGATACCACATCGGATTGCATAAGGTGCCAACTTTTTATACAAACTCCCCACCCAACCTCATTTAACTGCTTGATGTTATAAGCAATAAGACAAGGTGCCAACTTTTTATACAAAAAACCTTAGGATATGGTCCAAGCTACGTAAAAGTTCGAAATTGTGGCTATCAGGCAGTTTTTACAAAGCATTGCGGAAGGAGCTTACACGATATTGTATTTTTTCAGGCTATATTGCAGATTGGCTCGTGGAATGCCAAGAAGGTTAGCCGCCCGAGACTGAACATTATTTGACAGGGAAAGGGCATTTTGAATCAGCTTCTTCTCTATGGCATCCAGCGTTTCAGGAAGATTGGATAGTTTTTGCCAGTCTATTGGAATTTCAAGGTCAGCAAAGCTCACAAGGTCTTTGGGCAGGTCGTCCGAGGTGATCTCTTGGCCATTACTGAAAAGTACGGCCCGCTCAATGGCATTCTCAAACTCCCTCACATTTCCGGGCCAGCGATGATTACACAAAAAACGCATGGCTTCAGGGGAGAAGGTTATTTCTCCTTTGTTCGATTCCTTGGCAAATCTTGTTGCAAAGTAGGCTGCCAAAAGGGGGATGTCTTCGGACCGCTCCCTCAAAGTGGGCAGTTTGATGTGGACCACGTTCAGGCGGAAATACAGGTCTTTTCGGAAGCGGTGTTGTTGCACCTCTGCCTTGAGGTCTTTGTTTGTGGCTGCGATCAAACGCACATCCACTGCAATGGTTCTGGTGCCTCCCACCCTCTCAAAGCTCATCTCTTCCAGCACCCGCAGAAGCTTTACCTGTAGGGAGACTGGAATCTCACCGATCTCATCAAGAAACAGGGTCCCCCCATCTGCAAGCTCAAACCGGCCCTTTTTCATGGCAGTGGCACCGGTAAAGGCCCCTTTTTCGTGACCGAATAGTTCACTTTCAAGAAGGGTTTCTGAGAGGGCTGCACAACTGATTGCCACAAAGGGCTTGTTGCGGCGAGGGCTGTTAAAATGAATCGCTTTTGCAATCAGTTCTTTGCCGGTGCCG
>JAIWEZ010000203.1:0-4500 GCA_048631945.1 Gammaproteobacteria bacterium
TTGCGCGGATGCGTACCCGAGGTACGTCGCACAAGCAACCCCGCAGTTTGACGCCGAGATTGCGGAAAAGGGCCATTTATGGATGGAAACTAAATAACAGTGTGAGGGAGCCAGCGGTGGGGTGAGGCTGGTCTACTATTTGCAGGCCATATTGAGTAACTATATGGAAATGATTTTTGGATTGCCTTTTCAGCAAATTGTTTTATAATAGGGTTAATGGGGTCCGTCCAGATTCCAGGGCCGGCCCGCCGTGCCAGTCTTTGGCAGACGAACCCATCCCGTCATTGCCAATGAACAAAGTACATGCAACATATGAGATAGCAGACGATGGCAGGCGGGGGCGGGTCACTCTCTCAGGAGAGGCGGTTGGGGTTGGAGAAATGAACCAATTTTTTGGAGGAACACATGGCTAAACGAAGAAGCGTCGACGTCGACGGTTTGCGGTGTTCGTTTTGCGGTAAAAGCCAGGATGAAGTTAAGAAACTGATTGCTGGGCCTGCTGTCTATATCTGTGACGAGTGTATTGAACTGTGTATTGAGATTATTGAAGAAGAACATGAAAAAGAGACAAGCACGCAGAACAAGGAGGAATTCCCTGCGCCGGCTATTATCAAGGCATCTCTGGATGAGTATGTGATAGAACAGGAACGGGCCAAGAAGATCTTGGCGGTAGCTGTTGATAACCATTACAAGCGCCTTGAGTCACGGGTAAACACGAGTGATGTGGAACTACAGAAGAGCAACGTACTTCTGATTGGGCCTACTGGTTGTGGAAAAACGCTTATGGCTCAGACGATGGCCAAGTTTCTTAACGTGCCATTTACGATTGCAGATGCGACCTCCCTGACGGAAGCGGGATATGTGGGAGAAGATGTTGAAAATATTATCCTGTCGCTCCTTCAGAATGCCGATTATGATCTGGAAAGGGCATCCAAAGGAATTGTCTACATTGATGAGATCGACAAGATTGCCCGCAAAGGGGACAACCCATCCATTACCCGCGATGTTTCAGGTGAAGGGGTGCAGCAGGCACTACTTAAGATCATTGAGGGGACGACTGCCAGCGTACCGCCCAAGGGAGGGCGGAAGCATCCTCAGCAAGATTTTCTCAAGGTTGACACCTCCAACATCCTGTTCATATGTGGCGGTACCTTTAACGGTTTAGAAGAGATCATACAGCAAAGACTGGGTGGCAAGGTCATGGGTTTTGGGGCTGATATCCAAAGTCGAAAGGAGCGAAACATCGGTGAGATACTCCAGATGGTTCTACCTGAAGACCTTATAAGATTTGGCCTGATTCCAGAGTTTATGGGGCGACTTCCGGTGATCGCCACGCTGGGCGAACTAAATGAGGTTGCCCTGGTCAGGATACTAACAGAACCCAAGAATGCTCTGGTGAAGCAATTTCAGAAGCTCTTTGAATTTGAGAATGTAGCCCTCCGCTTTACAGATAGCGCCTTGAAGGCTGTAGCCGGGAAATCCATGGAGCGTAAATCCGGGGCACGAGGTCTTAGGGCCATTATGGAAGCGGCCATGCTTGACATCATGTATGAGATCCCTTCCATGAACGAGGTCAAGGAGTGCGTCATCAACGAGGAGGTTATTTTGAATAATGAGGAGCCGATTTTGCTCTTCGAACAATCCAAGGAAATGGTTTCCTCTCAATAGTAGGGTCTTTATTAGGTCATAACAATGTTTAATATAACGAAAATGAAGAAAACAATGAATGATTCAGAACAAAAACTTCACCTTCCACTTCTTCCACTCAGGGATGTTGTGGTCTTTCCTCATATGGTGGTCCCCCTTTTCGTAGGACGCTCCAAGTCGGTTAATGCCTTGTCTAACGCCATGAACTTGGACAAGAGGATTCTGCTGGCCACCCAGAAGAATGCCAGAACAGACTCGCCCGGTGAAAAGGACATATATAGTATTGGGACGATTGGGACGGTGCTTCAACTGCTTCGGCTGCCGGACGGTACGGTTAAGGCGCTGGTCGAAGGCAAAAAACGGGCTCACATAACGCATTTTGCCGACAAAGAAAAATACAATCTGGTTGAGATTGAGCCAATTGTCGAACCTGAAATAGCAGAGTCTGAAAGTGAAGCAATCAGCCGAACGGTTCTGAAAATGTTTGAAGAATATGCCAAGATTAACAAGAACATTTCAAAGGATCTCACAAGTAACATTTTGGCTATAAGTAACGTGTCTCAGCTGGCCGACACTGTTGCGGCCCACTTCAATTTCAAGATCCAGGACAAGCAGCGTTTGTTAGAAGCAGTCCCTCCGATGGAGCGCATGAACCTTCTTTTCAGTTTAATGCAGGCCGAAATTGAAATCTACAAGACGGAGCAGAGAATCAAAGAGCGGGTAAAGAAGCAGATGGGAAAGACGCAGAGGGACTATTATCTTAACGAACAGATGCGTGCCATCCAGAAGGAGATGGGGGCCAAAGACGACTACAAGAGCGAGCTGGACGAACTCCAGAGCCGTATCAAACGCAAACGAATGTCTAAGGAAGCGGCCGCAAAAGTAAGGCAAGAATTCAAGAAACTTAAACTCATGGCCCCCATGTCGGCAGAGGGGACTGTGGTTCGAAATTACATAGAATGGCTGATTAGTCTGCCCTGGTTTGATCGAAGCAAGCTTCATACGGATATTGCTAAGGCGGAGGCTATCCTGGAGGAAGACCATTATGGGCTGGAAAAACCTAAAGAGCGTATCTTAGAGTATCTGGCTGTGCAAAAGCTGGTCAAGAAGATACGAGGCCCGATTCTGTGTCTTGTGGGTCCGCCCGGGGTAGGGAAAACCTCTTTGGCCAAGTCTGTGGCGCGGTCCACGGGGCGAGCATTTGTCCGGCTTTCCTTGGGTGGTGTCAGGGATGAGGCCGAGATCCGAGGGCATCGACGTACCTATATTGGGGCGATGCCCGGCAAGATCATCCAATCCCTTAAAAAGGCCAAAGTTAATAATCCTGTTTTTTGCCTGGACGAAGTGGACAAGATGAGTGTTGATTTTCGGGGAGACCCCTCATCGGCCCTGCTCGAAGTCCTTGATCCCGAACAAAACTTTGCGTTTAATGATCACTACATGGATGTGGATTATGATCTTTCGGATATTCTCTTCATTACCACCGCCAACAACCTGCACGGGATTCCTCTTCCGCTTCAGGACCGCATGGAGATTATTCGATTACCCGGATACACTGAGCATGAGAAACTTCAGATAGCTAATGGTTTTTTGGTTCCCAAACAGACCGAAACGAACGGATTATCAATAGACAACATTCGGTTTACCAAGAATGCTGTCCAGGCTATCATCCGTCGTTATACACGCGAGGCGGGCGTACGGAATCTTGAGCGCGAAATTGCGTCTGTCTGCCGGAAGGTGGCCCGCGAGATAACGAAAGAGGATGGGAAGCAGTCTGCCAAGATAACAGGCCAGTCCATACAAAAGTACCTGGGTGTGCCACGGTTCCGGTACGGACAGGTTGAAGAAAAGGACGAAATCGGCCTGGCCACAGGGTTGGCCTGGACGCACGTGGGTGGAGAACTGCTGGCCATTGAAACGGTCATCATGCCCGGCGGGGGAAAGCTTACAGTAACAGGAAAGCTGGGGGAGGTTATGCAGGAATCTGCCCGGGCCGCCTTGAGTTATGTTCGGTCCAGGGCACACAGACTCGGTCTAAAGAAGCATTTTTATAAAAGGGTTGATATCCATGTTCACGTCCCCGAAGGGGCCACGCCTAAGGATGGGCCGTCGGCAGGTATAACCATGGCAACGTCAATTGTATCTGCGCTGATCAAGAGGACGGTTCGCCGTGATCTGGCCATGACCGGAGAGATTACCCTTCGGGGCCGTATTTTGCCCATTGGAGGGCTAAAAGAGAAAATCATAGCGGCCCACAGAGGAGGGATATCTCAGGTTATTATTCCTGATGAAAACAGTAAGGATTTAAAAGAAATTCCCGCAAAGATCCTGAAACAGGTCGAAGTGATTACAGCAAGCCACATGGATGATGTTTTATCCCGTGCTATCATTTTACTGCCTGGCGAGACACTTTTTAAAGAAGAAGACGATGAGATTATTCCTGCGGGATTGATTCCAAAGAAGGAAGAAGCAGTAAGACCCTTTCAGGTAAACTAAGCCTCCTGCGCGTTCAATCGCAGGTTATGAGTAATGATTCACGAATAACGATGCCTTGGGCGGGTAGCTCAGTTGGGAGAGCATCGGCCTTACAAGCCGGGGGTCACAGGTTCAAGCCCTGTTCCGCCTACCATCGCCATACCGATTCCGGGGGCGTAGTTCAGTTTGGTTAGAACGCCGGCCTGTCACGCCGGAGGTCGCGAGTTCGAGTCTCGTCGTCCCCGCCACCGAGGTTAAGGGGTTAGCCTATATAGGCTAACCCCTTTTTGATTTGGTAATGTCGGTGGTCCGTGTTAGTTTTTTTGTCATTGCTTTTTGTAGATTACACGACTAAGTGGCTGGCTAATGAGAAAACTT
>JAIWEZ010000204.1:0-4488 GCA_048631945.1 Gammaproteobacteria bacterium
TTGTGTCTTTTTTGCAACAAAGACCCTTATTCCTTGCACTCACAGCACTCAAACGCCGAATCGTGGCACCTTTGATATTGCACTGCGCCACATAATGCTTGCCTTCGTAGTGGGTATTTGGTAAGGGCTCGGCAAAAAGTCGAATCCATTGAATGTGTCATTCCCGTCTGCCAACGCCTTAGACAACATTCTGCTTATGTGCCAGCATTTCTGGCAATGGCGGGCAGGTCGACCACAGGGAGAAATCTTGTGCTTTCGGCAGGTTAGATGGGACAGACTTCTCTCTGGCCCAGACCGGGTTTTTCTCTCCGTCGCATTGTCCAGCTTCTGTCGCGCCAGGGCGGGCCGAGTTCTTATATAGCGCCGGTTATTATTCTCATGTAGCCCTAGGGCGGGCGCTTTCAGCCGTCGTAGCCAAGGCTACTATGGCGAAGTCGGCTCGCTTGAAATGACAACTTATTGGAATTTTTTACGAAACCATCAATTCTTGAAAAATCGAAGTCGTACAAAACCGTGAAGGGATGTCATAAGGGAGGGGGTCTTGCTTTCAAGAGTTTTTAGCAGCGCTGTCCTTGGGGTTGATGCTTATACCGTGGAGGTGGAAGTCGATATTAGGCGAGGACTGCCAAGCTTTGCCACGGTGGGCCTGCCAGAGGCTGCCGTAAAGGAAAGTAAAGACAGGGTTAAATCTGCAATCAACAATTCCGGCTACAGGTTTCCGGACGATCGCATCACGGTTAACCTGGCACCCGCTGATATCAAGAAGGAGGGAACTGGTTTTGACCTTCCCATTGCACTGGGCATTTTGGCTGCCACCGGGATTGTACCTCAGGGACGACTCACCGAATACCTGATCCTGGGAGAACTCTCTCTTGATGGACGCATCAAGTCGGTGCGTGGCTCACTTCCGGTGGCCTTGTTGGCCAGGAATTCCGGCTTTCGGGGTATGATTCTCCCGAGGGAAAATGCCGGTGAAGCTGCTGTGGTAGACGGCATAGAAGTCCTCTCTGTGCCTACACTGGGTGAGTTGGTAGAGTTTCTGTGCGGTCTTAGGCTCATTCAGCCGGAATCTGTCGATGTCCAAACCATTTTTCAGGGAGCATACCCAATTGAGATCGACTTCTGTGAAGTCAAAGGCCAAGAGCATGTTAAGCGAGCTTTGGAGGTGGCAGCAGCAGGTGGACATAATGTTATTATGATTGGCCCCCCCGGTGCAGGCAAGACCATGTTGGCAAAACGCTTGGCAACTATCCTGCCTCCTATCACCTTTGAAGAAGCAATCGAAACAACCAAGGTGTACAGCGTACTGGGCATGCTCAGGAAGTCTCAGGCATTGATCACAAACAGGGTCTTTCGTTCTCCACACCATACCATATCCGACGCCGGTCTTATCGGCGGAGGGCATATCCCGAGACCCGGCGAAGTTAGCTTAGCGCACAACGGAGTGCTTTTCCTGGACGAACTGGCGGAATTCAAAAAAAATGTACTTGAGGTTCTGCGCCAACCCATGGAAGACGGCTACGTAACCATTGCTCGGGCTCTTACCAGTATTACCTATCCGGCACGGTTCATGCTGGTAGCTGCCATGAATCCGTGTCCGTGCGGGTACTTTTCCGACCCAAACCATGAATGTACGTGCACATATACAAAGATTCATCGGTATCGGTCAAAGGTCTCCGGTCCGCTGATGGATCGCATAGACATCCACGTGGATGTTCCGGCTGTGCGCTACAAGGACCTTGCCAGTCAAAACGACGCTGAAACCTCTGCAGATATCAGAAAGCGCATGAATCTGGCCCGTGCTGTGCAGTCGGAGAGGCTGAAACGGACAAAGATTCACTGCAATGCCCAGATGAACAACCGCCAGATCAAAAGATATTGTCCTGTAGACAGGGATTCCCACAGCCTCCTTGAAGCAGCAATTGACAAACTGGGGCTTTCGGCAAGGGCCTTCAACCGGATCCTGAAAATCGCAAGAACTATTGCCGACCTGGAACAGACCCCAGACATCGCAGCGCATCATGTCTCAGAGGCGATTCAATACCGGAGCCTCGACCGCGGCAACCTTTTTGTCTGAAAAAACGTTCATCAAACTTCTCCTCTTTACGACAGCATCTTTTTGAACGACATGGGAATTTTTGTGACGGGCACAGATACCGGGGTCGGAAAAACAGTGATTACAGCTGCACTGGTCTCGATCTTTCGGGCAGACGGTATCGACGCCATCCCCATGAAGCCCGTTCAGACCGGCTGTACTCCCAAGGCAGGTGGTTTGGTCGCTGTTGATCTTGAATTCTGCATTAATATGGTAAATCTTGTGCCGCCGCTTGCCGAACGTAGGCTCATGGCGCCCTATTGTTTTCAACCAGCTTGTTCCCCCCACCTGGCAGCCGAGCAGGCATGCGAAACAATATCAGTCTCTCGCATAGTTGATGACTTTTCGGCGTTGAAGGCAGGTCATGACTTGGTCATCGTTGAAGGCGCAGGGGGAGTGCTCGTGCCGATCAACAGCGAAAAGACTATGCTCGATTTGATGGTTAGGCTTTCATTACCTGTGCTTTTGGTGGCTCGACCATGGTTGGGAACCATCAACCACACACTGCTTTCATTGCGAGAACTTGCGCGGGCTGGAGTCCCGGTTTTAGGCGTAATATTTAATGATTCCCACCAGGGCACTCCCACCCTGCCCTCCCCCTTGAAGGGGGAGGGTTTGGGTGGGGGTAAAGATCCTGAACTATTGCGGGACGAGATTGTGAGTGACAACCGTTTGACCATAGAGCGATTCGGTGGTTCGCCTGTTTTGGGGCATCTTCCCTTCATTAAAGAAATCAAGGCGAAATCATATAAAGATTTCCTGGATGCATGTTCACCTCATTTGCCCTCTGCAAGAGATCTATTGGAAAGGATCCATGGCCTATGGCCATAAACTCCTATCAATACAAGCAGATGGACAGGCAAAGCATCTGGCATCCATATACCCGCCATACAGCAGCAGACGCCGCTGCCTTTCCCATCATAACGAGGGGAGAGGGGGTTTATCTCTTTGATGCTGAGGGGAACAAATATGTAGATGCCATTTCATCCTGGTGGGCCTGCAATCTGGGACATAATCATCCCCGGTTGGTTGAGGCAATCATACGGCAGGCTCGCGAACTGCAACATAGCATCCTGGGCAACCTTTCTCATCCTCGTGCTATTGAACTGGCCGCAGAACTTGTTAATCTTTTTTCTTATCCCTGTCACGTCCTGTTCGCCAGCGACGGGGCCAGCGCAGTGGAAGCCGCCCTTAAGATAGCCATTCAACATTGGCACAACCTGGGGCGTCCTGAGCGCAATAGATTTGCCTCACTTGAGAATGCCTACCATGGCGATACTTTGGGGGCAGTGTCAGTGGGTTACCTGGAAGGGTTTCATTCACAGTTCAGGCCGGTATTGTACCCCGCCTATCGTGCTGAGTCGCCTTATTGTGGACGTTGCCGACACGAAAAAAAGCCCGCCTCCTGTAATCAGGAGTGCTTTGAGTCCATGGTAGCTATTTTTGATCAGCACGCAGACGAGCTGGCCGCTGTAATCGTTGAGCCACTGTGTCAAGGGGCGGCCGGCATGAGAATCTATCCTGCTGAATATCTTAGACTTCTCGACCGGCTATGCAAAGAGAAGAATGTTTTGCTAATCGTTGATGAGATTGCCGTTGGTTTCGGACGGACGGGCAAGATGTTTGCTTTCCAACACGGAGATGTCGATCCGGATATCGTCTGTCTGGGGAAAAGCCTTGCGGGAGGATATCTGCCCATCAGTGCCACGGTTGTCAAAGATAAGATATTTGACACGTTTAGGGATCAACCTGAAGACCACACCTTTTATCATGGTCACACTTTTTCCGGAAACCCTATTGCTGCAGCTGCTGCCCTTGAAACCTTGCGCATCTACAACCAAGAGGCAATCGTGGAAAAAGCCGAACAAAAAGGCTACTTGTTGAAAGATCAAATGGCATCCTTTTTGGGCTTGCCTCATGTGGTTGATGTGCGATGTCTCGGCATGATTGGTGCGGTAGAATTTGATGAAAAGTCATCGCTGGCCCCACGAATTCGTGAACGTCTTCTCCGTGACGGCATTTTAATCCGCCCCCTTGGCAACGTTGTGTACCTCATGCCTCCTCTCATCACCCCGGAAGATATTTTGAGTCAGACGGTGTCGGCGCTTCGTAAGGCAGTTGAGGAATGCAGCTGACCAATTCCTGCTTGACTGAAAAAGGCCTATTGACATATCATCCGGGCAAAATGATAATGTCATGAGAGGCTGATCCGATAATCATAATTATAAAATCAATGTCATTAACTTAAGAACCGTTCCTTTAAGGTCCCCCTTTAAAAAAGGGGGACCCGCCTGCCAGCGCCACGCCCGCCGGGTAGCTACGATGCTGGCACCCACGGCAATGGCGGGCAGGTTTAGGGGGAATTTTCAAACTCTTCAAAGAAATCCCCCCCG
>JAIWEZ010000205.1:0-4397 GCA_048631945.1 Gammaproteobacteria bacterium
GCGCGGTTGAGGGACTGGCTATCCTTGAACTGGTTACATGCAATCTTACTGAAGCATTGGAAGGTGCGGATACCATCATGGTCTGCACCCAGGCATTGGCCCACGACCGGGTTGCACATGAACTCGCGCCTTTGATTCGGCCTGAGCATCTTGTCATCCTTAATCCCGGATCAACCGGAGGATCTCTTCATTTAGCTCATATCTTTCATGAGTTTGGTTTAAAGAAGCTGCCAACTTTTGTCGAAACCGCGACACTGACTTACGGCTGCCGTGCAAAGGCAGCTACGGTGGACATCCCCGTCAAGGTCAACCGCGTGCTGTATGGCACACTACCTGCTCCAGATATAGACAGTATTGGCCCAGAGTTAGAGACACTCTATCCGGGACTCTGTCGCGGCGCAAGCGTCCTTGAGGCTGGCCTGAACAATGCAAACCCTATCATTCATCCGCCAATCACGATCCTGAATGCCGCACGTATCGAGATAGAGGGAGAAAACATGTTCTTCTATCGAGATGGCGTGTCCCCGTCCGTGGCCCGCTTGATCAGGAAGCTGGATGAGGAAAGAATGGCCCTTCTTCGTGCCCTGGGCTATCCCGCACAACCGGACCCGGTGACATGTGTGGAACAAGGCTACGCCGCGAGCACGGAATACTTTGAATGCTACAGGCATGGCCCCGGATTTCAAGACTTTCGCTTTCCGAACACACTTGATAACCGGTATTTCCACGAAGATATCGGCATGGGACTGGTCATGTTCTGCTCCCTTGGCAAGCTGCTTGGCGTGCCAACCCCAACGTGCAGAGGGGTGGTATACATGGGTGAGATCATTTCCGGCGTTGACTATTTTGGACAGGCTACGCGAACTTTGGAGACCCTGGGTCTAGGGAATTTAAGCGTGGACGAACTCAAATCGTTCCTTGAGACTGGAGAAATGCCGCGTGGTTAATATTTCCGGTATTCGATTTTCACATAAGGAGATACCGTCAGGCGGGAAAGGGCGAAATAGCCAAGGCGAAATGAAATGTAATCACCAACGCGGGGTGGTTGCGGCGACTCCGTGAGGTCGACTATCACATGATCCCTGCTTGATTCAACGACAGTCACGCCAGGAGAGGTGGGGAAGAGGTACTCCGGTTCAGTATCGAGCTGACCGAGCGAGAGAATGCCGAGCAGCCTGTCGCGCTTTTTAACTTCTATAAGCTCCGCGTCCAGGACAAATGTATCATGGTAGAAGCCTTCGATATGGCGCGGCCCAATGGATGATGAGATACCGAGCAGGATCGCAGTGCCGATTCGCAGTTGATTGACTCCCGCGATGTGTTTGCCAGCAAGTGTTAGGCTGCTGAAAACGTTGGTTGATCCGCCTGAAACGGCCGAAAGCCCAACACCATATTCTTGTTCGATTTCTTTTGCCAGTGCAACAAGGCGGTGCTGCGCTGCAAAATGAAAACTGTCTTCGCTTTGGTAACTAAAATATATACCGAGTCCGTCGAGCGTAAGCCCATCCATGGTCAGGACCTCACGGCATACGCCTGGCATGGCCTCGGGAGCAAAGCCCTCGCGGCCCGTATCGAGATCCACCATCAGTATCACCCTGTGGCGTTTGCCCATGCTTACAGCTTCTTGTGACAGGGCATTGAGCACTCCGAGGTCTGAGTTCAGGCTGATATCTGCGAGGTCTATGCATCGAGAAACCTCGCTTGGCGCCGGGGATCTAAGAAGGAGCATTGGTTCGTGGATGCCGGCATCTCGCATTCGAGCAATGTTGTCAAGTCGAGCATCGCCCAGGGTTTTTATCCCGCCTGCGATCATAGCACGCGCAACCGCAGGCAAACCGCATACGCCCTTGGTTACACCGACCACATCCAGGCCAAATGGTCGGCAGATGGCAAGAGTCTTGCGTGCATTGTGAGTTATCTTTTCAAGGTCAATAGTCAGGCATGCAGTAGGCATTATGGTTTATTCCTCACGCTCTACAGGAGGGGTGCAAACTCATTTGCCTTGGGAAATAATCCGAAGATGCCGCCCGTGTGCATAAATACGATGCGGTCTCCGAATCTATTAGGATCACGGCTGAGTTCCTGGGTCATGCCGAAGAACGCTTTACCGGTATAGACCGGGTCAAGAAAAATACCCTCGGTACGTGCGACGTCGCTAATAAGGGCAAGCTCTTCAGGTCGAGACAGTGCATAGCCGCGGCCCACATAACCGTCGATTATTTCAATGTCACGTTCACGGGAGAAGGGGAGGTCGAGTTGATAATTGGCAATTGCGTTCTCGCAAATGTCTCCAATTACTTGCACAAAGTAATCCCGATCATCACAGACGTTGATGCTCACAACTTGGGCGTTCATACCGAGCATGTGGGTACCCAGGATCAACCCGGCGCTTGTCCCCCCTGAACCGGTAGCATTGATAATTGTCGTGGGCCGGTCCGTCCCATCAGGGAGGTTAGCCAGGTCATTAGCCAGTTCCTCTGCAGCACGGATGTATCCCCAGGCACCCAGGGCGTTTGAGGCGCCTTCTGGGATAATATAAGGTTTTCGGCCTGATTTCAAAAGAGCTGCTGCCTCCCGTTCAAAGATCTCATCGCGTCTTTTGTATTCTCCGGGAGTGATCCAGACAATTTCACTCCCTACTAAGCGATCGAGCAGGATGTTTCCTTCAAGGGGTGGTGGATTGGACGGATCCGGGGTCCGCAGGATCAAGTGGCAGCTAAGTCCAAGCATAGCGGCGGCAATGGCCGTTGCCCGGGCATGGTTTGATTGTGCGCCACCGCAGGTAAGTACCGTATCAGCGCCGCAATCGAGGGCATCGGCAAGCACAAACTCTAATTTTCGGATCTTGTTACCCGAGAGGCCGGCACCGGTAAGGTCGTCGCGCTTAATATACAATTCAACTCCCAACTTCTCACCAAGTCGTTGGAGTGGTTTAAGGGGCGTGGGAGTATTTGACAAATCAAGACGGGGTGGATAGTGTATTTCTTGTGTTGTGGTAGTCATAGTACATTCTCCAAATGGTAAGTGTTCACAGGTTCAGCGTTCACCCCTGCTCGACGGATGGCAGGCGGGGTTCAGGGTTACCTTTCTTTCGTTGACCTTCACTAACAACGAACCTTGAACCTCTTAACCCTGAACCAGTGAACGGTTACTCAAAATGAGTGTGTCAAAATTGTAATATCAGATTAATGAAATCATACAGGAAAATACGCTAAGAATAAAGCAAGAAATAATAGGTTTTAAGGACAAGGAGGTATTGTTGTGATTATAGGAGTGCCTAAAGAAATAAAAAAAAATGAATACAGAGTACCCTTGACACCGCCCGGTGTTGAGGCCCTTGTCTCCAAAGGGCATGAGGTTGTTATGGAAACGAATGCCGGCAGCGGAAGCGGGATTTCAGACGATGCTTACAAGGACGTGGGCGCTGACATTGTTCATGACTCTCATAAGGTCTATGAAAGGGGTGAGATGGTGCTGAAGGTGAAGGAGATTTTTCCTGCAGAATACGATCTCTTGCGAGAAAGCCAGATCATTTTTACATACCTTCATTCGGCAAATAATCCTGAAGAGACTCAGGCCCTGCTTGACAAAAAGGTGGTTGCTATTGCCTATGAGGATATCGAGACAGACGATGGTGAAATGCCACTACTCACTCCTATGAGTGAAATTGCCGGAGAAGTAGGCTTGATCATGGGAGCTTATCATATGTTCACCATCAACGGAGGCAGTGGCCTCTTAATCGGAGGTGCAGCCGGTGTTGAACCCGCGAAGGTGGCAATCCTTGGTGCTGGCCGAGTCGGTTTGGGAGCGGCGCGATATGCACTGGGTTTAGGGGCTGATGTGACTATTATGGATATTGATTTGGACCGCTTAAGGGAAGTTCGGCAAAAAATCTTTCCCGGAGCCAAGACATTGTTTCTAAACAACCATAATATCCGGAATCTCTTACCGGATGTGGATATGTTAATCAATGCGGTAAAATGGCCCCCACGGGCAAATCACCATATTGTGACGAGAGATATGCTCAAGATTATGAAGAAAAGCATACTGGTGGTGGATATTTCCTGCGATCCAGCCGGCGCGATCGAGACATGTGTTCCCACATCCCATGATAAACCGACCTATGAAGTTGAAGGAATCAGGCATTTCTGTGTGGACAATCTGCCGTCAGCCGTTGCCAGGACGTCGTCCTATAGCCTGTGTAATGCCACCCTTCCCTATGTGATGGAGATTGCCGAAAAGGGCTGGCTTGAAGCCATAAAGGAGGACGTGTCTCTTAGGAGAGGTCTGGGTTTTGCGTTGGGGTATTTAACCTTTAAACCAACGGCTGACGTACAAAATAGAGAATATACACCTCCCGAAGCAATTATAGAAATGTTTGATAAATAGACCCATGG
>JAIWEZ010000206.1:0-4375 GCA_048631945.1 Gammaproteobacteria bacterium
ACACTTGCGGGAAGCGTACCGGACGGGAGGCTGTTCAGTTTTTCCAGCAATCGTGTTCGGGACCAGTAGAATTCAACACCCTCTTTGAAGATGACGTATATGGTGGAGAACCCGAACATGGAATAGCTGCGGATCGTCTTGACGTCGGGAACGCCCAGCAACGCCACCGTCAACGGGTAGGTTATCTGGTCCTCCACGTCCTGCGGAGAACGGCCCATCCATTGGGTAAAGACAATCTGCTGGTTTTCACCTATGTCGGGTATGGCATCAACAGGCACCGGGTATCTTGTGATACCACCCATTTCCCAGTCAAAGGGGGCAACCAGGATTCCCACCACGATGACGGCCAGCACGAACATTCCAACAACAAGTTTGTTGGTCAGGCAAAAACGCAGCAGCTTGCCGACTGCCGATTTTTGTTCTGCCGTTTGCCCAGAAGGGGGCTCTTTATCCATGGTCGTGCCCTCCAGGTTGCTCTTGTCCGGGAATGACTTCTATGAAATCGCCACATCTCAACATCATTTTTCCGAAATAGGGATTGGCAGCTTCTTCATGAGCCTGAAGCCAAGTGGCCCCGCGGTTGTCAAAAGCCATAGGGCACTTGAACTGATACAGAGCCTGCGACGAGGCTTTGAATCGTTTTATCGTGGCCGCGATCAGTTCAGACAACACAGCGAAGTCTTTTCGAATGGCTTCAATCTCTTTTACCTCGACCACCTGTGATAGAATCTTTTTTAACTCCCCTTCATGCTTCATCCAATCCATATGGTTTTGCCCTGACAGTAGCCTCATATCCACTGCTTCAACAGCATCAAGCGCCCTTTTGGCCTCCTGCACAGCCTGATCGGCTTGATCTGCTGCCAGGGCTGTCTGCATGGCAAGATAGCCTTCCACTACCTTCCCCAATTGATGGCGAAACTCTGGGTTGACTCTGGCAGCGCTGTCAACTTCGTATTCATGAGAGATTCCCATCTGTGCCTGAAAGGAGGAAAGATGTTCATCCAGAAGCTTGGCCACTTGTTTTGCTTCTGAAAGCTTCTTGACATTGCTGCCTTCGACTGCATCGTTGCCTAGGAGCATGGCATATTCCTTCCACAGCATAGCGGCATGACCGCTTAGCTTGGCGCTTTCCACGGAGTCAACCTGCTTTGATAGTGCGGAGAAGGCTTCATGGATCTGGTGGATATCACCGGATTCGATGGAGGCTTTTGAAGCATTGCCTGCCATAAGAACCTTGTGCAATTGCTTGCCGACAAGATCAGGCAGTGTCACGGTTGCACGCGCCGGAGTCGGCTCTGCGGATTTCTGCGCGCCGCCATGAGCGTGGGCGTGGCCGCCTGCTGCTCCTCCCTCAGGACTCATCATGCTGGGCTTGGCCTGAATTTGGAGTTCTGCGTCGATCTTGAAGCTGCCTTTTGTCACTATGCGTTCTCCTTGATTCAAACCATGTCGCACCAAGTAATAATCACCTGCCCGAGGACCAAGGACGATCTCTCGTCCTTCATATGTCGGTTTTTCTCTGTCCGGGACGACAACGTATACGATTGCTCTCTTACCCGTGATCAAAGGCGCAGATGCCGGTATGACCAAAGGTTTCTCGGCCTTTTCAGGATCCACTCCCACGTACCCGAGTGACTCGGTTCGCACCAGCGGCATCTCGCAGATGCTGCAGTTTCCTGCAGAATCCTTAACTTCCTCCGGGTGCATGGGACAGATCCATTTACCGGCAAGCGCCACGTCCATCACCCTGCCGCTGCTTGCGAGCTTGGCCCTTACTATGGCCCTTACAAACATGCCGGGTTTGAGTTTCATTTCAGGATTCGCAAGGTTTACTCGCACTTTCACAGTACGCGTGGCTTGGTTCAGGATGGGGTCTATGAATGATATGGTTCCCTTGAAGATTTCGCCCGGATAGGATTCCGTCGTGAACTCTACGTTGTGGCCGTACCGCAGCCAAATCAGGTCCGATTCATAAGCGTCCAACCGCACCCATACCTGTGACAGGTCCGCGATCGTGTAGATCTTTGTCCCAGTGTTGACATACATACCTTGCTGTACGTGCTTGTGTATGACAATACCGCTGGCCGGCGAGTAGATTGTCATGTGGTCAATCGCCTTTCCACGCCTTTCGATTCTGGCTATCTGTTTTGCTGTCAGGCCCCACAGGCGCAACTTTTCCCTGGCAGCGGTTACCGTGGCTTTTGACATCTCACGTATCATCGAAACGTCGCTGCCCTTCAGGTTCTTAACTGCCTGGATGGCCTGAAGAAGTTCTTCCTGAGCACTCAGCAGCTCCGGGCTGTAAAGGTAGACCATGTGGTCGCCCTTTCTTACAGGCACCCCCGTGTAGTCCACGAAAAGACGGTCAAGACGACCCGGAACCCAAGCACTGATATCGGAGACCCGCGTCTCGTTATAATCCACCTTGCCAACCATGCGGATCTCTGCAGTCACGAATTTCCTCTCAACAGGGGCAGTCTCGATCTCCATGAGTTTGGCGGAATGCTCACTGACCGACAACTCCCTTAGCCCTTCCATTTGATCTTCCGGCGTCTCCAGAGGAATCAGGTCCATGCCGCATATCGGGCATTTGCCTGGTTTGGGCAGTTTGATGTGGGGATGCATGGAGCAGGTCCAGAGCTGGATTTCCTGCTTGGCAGCTTCCATGGCGCCGGGACCTTCGGGCATAGGGGCTGTCCGCTCACGTTCACCTCCGCCCCGGATAAGCGCACCTGCCGCGAAAGCAATAACCACCAGCAAAACCACACCCCATGGCACCATCAAAGCTCTCATCTTATTTGTAAGTTTGCTCATGATGTCTATCCTCTGCTCTTTTTGAGTTGAAGATGTTTTTTAATTGCCGGAGAGATCCTTATTGACCAGAGTTTCAATCTCCGCAACTCGCTTGGCGCGATCGGCCAACGCGCGCTCATAGGCCAGTTGAAACTCCAGAAGTAACCTTTCAGCGTCTATGAGCGAGATGAAGCTCACCTGACCAGCTTGAAAGCCCTGTTGCGCTACTCTTAAGGATTGGTTTGCCTTGGGAATGAGCGTATCGCGGTACAGGCCGATCTTCCTCTCCGCGTCTCGGAAGTGATATAAGGCAAGCTTCAAATCGGCTTCCAACTGGTTCTCGGTATCGACTCGCTGTTCCTTCACAGCAGCGTGGCGAAGCCTGGCTTCCTTTTCTGCTGCCCGGTACTTGCGGAACCAGATCGGTATATTAACCGAAGCTTTAGCAATCACTGGGTCTTTTCCGCTGTCAGGAGTGTCCGGCATCAGGGCTTCGTCCGTATCCACGTAATCCAGACCAACCGTGATGTCGGGGTAGTAGTTCTTTCTGGCAAGCTTGATGGCGAATTGTTCCTTCTCCGCCAGGAAATTTAAACGATTTAGATCAGGATTCCGCTCGGCAAGCCACTCGGATGCCTCCTTATCCGTGAACACCGGATTATCGTAAGGAATCGCCTGAGGCCACGGCAGGGAAGCGTCTGAAGGCCGGTTGAGGGCTGCATTCAACTTTGCTACAATCGGCTCGCGAAGCGATGTCAGTGTTCGCAACCTGTCATCAAGCTTGCCCAGTTCAACCTGGGCCTGGATAACGGAGGTATGAGACGCGTGGCCGGTCTTGAAACGGGTTCTGGCAACGCTTTCGAGATTGGTCAAGAGCTTAATGTGCTCCTTGGTAATCGCCACAACACGGCCAAGGTAGTAGTATTCATAGTAGACCGATTTCACACGGTAGAACAACCGGAGTTTTGTCTTCTCGTATTGCTCCTTTTCGGCATTCGCAGCTTCGAGTGCTGCATTACCCTTCAGCTTCAACTTCCCGAACCACGGAAACGTCTGAGATATGCCAAGCTTCTGTCGCTGGGGTCCCACCCGAGTCTCTACCTCCTCGATGTAATATGCGTAGTTAAAACGGGGATCCGGAAGCGAGGTTACCTGTGTGACTTTCTCCAATGCAGCTTTCCATCGGTTGAACGCCGCCTCCAAGCCGGGGTTGTTCAACGCAGCATATTTCAGATAGTCCGCGAGCGTTGAGGTCTGATCAAGGTTTGAAAGATTTCGTGTTGGGGAGTTCTCCGCTCGAAAGGCTGTTTCGGCAGCTGCAAGATCATCATCGGTACGTCCCGAGCCTGCTGACCCCGGTGTTGCCCAGTTCGTGAGCACAAAAGGAATGAAGGCTAAGACGATTATCGTGTATTTCCAACGTTTCATTGCTACCCGTTCAATGCTTTCAACAATGCCCTTTTCTGCCGTCATTATATCTCCTTCTCAAATACCCGCTGCTTCTCTTCTCTGAATCGGTTCATGGTGCTTTGATGGAGTCGTTTGAGGCTCTAAAGCCAACATACGATCCAGGGCTCTCCGC
>JAIWEZ010000207.1:0-989 GCA_048631945.1 Gammaproteobacteria bacterium
GTTTTCAGAAACTTATGACTGACCTGGACCCCGGCTTTCGCCGGGGTGACGACTTTTTACGAATGCATCAAGCTTGATGGTTTCGCAAAAGACTTTTTACGAAATCGTCAAGCTTAAGGGCGGATTGGTGATACTATGAAGTCTATGAAGTCAGGAAAGATCTTGTTGGATCATGGTAGCGGTGGGAAGGCCTCCCATGACCTGATCAAAGATACCTTTTTTCCCCAGTTTAAGAATCCATTTCTGTTAGAGTGTGATGATAGCGCGGTGTTTAATATAGGCAACGCAAGATTGGCCTTCTCTACGGATTCTTATGTAGTAGATCCTATATTCTTCCCGGGTGGCGATATCGGAAGCCTGGCTATACATGGCACTGCAAACGATCTGGCCATGCGTGGGGCAAGACCTCTTTATTTGAGCGTTGGTTTCATAATCGAAGAAGGTTTTGATTTGTCTGACTTGGAGAAGATATTATTTTCCATGAAAAGCGCGGCCCAAGAGGCAGATGTACTAGTAGTCACTGGCGACACCAAAGTAGTTTCAAGAGGGAATGCTGATAAGCTTTTTATTAATACATCAGGTATTGGTATTATTGAAGGAGATATTGACATCTCTGGCCGGAATGCCCGGATAGGGGATAAGGTTATTATAAGCGGGACGATAGGAGATCACGGCATTGCCGTTCTGTCATGTAGAGAAGGTTTAGAACTCGATTTTCCCTTGTCAAGCGATTCTGCACCCTTAAATAAATTGGTCTTTGAGATGCTTGAGGCAAGTTCTAACATTCACGTGCTGAGAGATCCTACCCGGGGTGGGATTGGAACGTCTCTGAACGAGATAGCCGCACAATCCGGTGTAGGAATTAAGATCATTGAAGAGGAGATTCCTATCCGGTCTGAGGTGCTGGGGGCATGTGAGCTGTTGGGGTTGGATCCTTTGTATATTGCCAACGAGGGAAAGCTGATTAGTCTTGTTGATCCCCTCGATGC
>JAIWEZ010000207.1:1011-4279 GCA_048631945.1 Gammaproteobacteria bacterium
GTTGAGCACGATGAAAGCGAATAAATACGGCCAGGAGGCCTGCATCATAGGGGAGGTAGTTCCTGATCACAACGGCAAGGTTTTTATGCATACCAGGGTGGGTGGTACGCGCATGGTTGATATGCTGACCGGCGCCCAGCTTCCCAGGATATGTTGAATATTTTGAGTCTGTTGCTGAAATAGCTGTCCTGACAACCTTCAGAAAACCGCGAAAAACCAGCAACATCTTCATGGGGATAATTTGGGCAAGAGCCTGTCTAAAGCGGAGATGGTCAGAGATAAAACCGTCATACTAGGTATAGGAAATGTTCTCCTGAAGGACGAAGGGGTTGGAGTTCATGTAATTCGAGAGATGAGTAAAATGGATTTACCCAACGGTGTTGAATTGGTCGAAGGTGGTACTTCGGCCTTGGCTTTGCCATTATACATTGAGGAAGCTCAAAAACTGATCATCATAGATGCCTTCAAGGGTGGCAAGAAACCTGGAACCATCTACCGATGCACGCCAGAGGATTTGATGGCCAAAAGGGAAAGGCCTATGTCCTTGCACGACGTGGGACCATTAGAGGCTTTTCACATGGCAAAGAGGTTAGGTTATCAGCCTACAACTGTAATCATCGGTGTGGAACCCGAAGCCATTGATTGGGGGATGGATTTGAGTCCACAGATTACGGGGAGAATGACTAAGATAATAGACGCTGTTTTAAAGGAGATATAAGAAGTAGGGTTCATTTCGTGCCAAATAGCTCTATGATGCAATTACTGATAAATGCCAATATTTCACGAGAATGTTCCCCACATGCACCTTATCCTTCCGGCAATCACGCAGTGAGGGCCACATTATATTCCTTGGCCGCACTCGATGAAAAGAGCGCGGCTACATAAATCTCTTCAAAGGGGAAAGAATCACTGCCCAACACATAGTGAGGCGGCTCAGGATCAAAGGCCAGGCCAAAACGCTCGGCATGTTCAAAAAGCAAGGTGCCCGGCAGTACATGAAGGATGCTGATGACAATACGGGCAGGGTTTAGTGCCATAGTGTAAAACAGGGAGAAAACACAGCGAAAGAAGTTATCACCCGGCAGGCCTATAATCAGATCACACCAAACTTCAATGCCAGCCTCTCTCACTAAGCGCACGCCCCGGGAAAATTTTTCAGGATCGAAATAGCGCCCTATCCGCTTTTGCGTTTCTGCGTTAGCTGTCTGGGGGCCTGTTTCGACGCTCTGCACGCCGGCTTGGGTTAGATATTTTAAGGTCTCCTCATTTACCAATTCCGTGACGATCTCAATGGTCCTTAGGCGGGTATTGTACCGGTTTGCATCGCCAAGAATGGCTGCGAGCCTGCGCAGGTGCTTGGGGTTCAGGTTAAAGACGGAATCGACAAAATGAAAGCTCCTTATACTGGGATCTCCCATGATCAGATCAACCTCAGCTTTAACGCGCTCATAGGAAAAAAAACGAAGCTCCTTGTGTCGCCCACCCTCATAACAAAAGGCGCACCTGAACGGGCACCCGCGGAATGTCTGAAGATAGGTAACCCCGGGGCGTAGCGTTAAAACTCCCGTAAGGTAAGGGGACGCAATCTCGTCCAGATCTTTAATGGGCGGGCGGTCTGCGTTTCTCACCACCTCCTGTCCCCTGCGGAAGGAGATGCCGGCAATATCTTCGAGTCGGCCCTTCCCGGCAAAGTAATGTCTGATCAAATCCAGGAATACCGCTTCTCCTTCGTCATGAACCACCACGTCCAAGGCCGGGTTTTCTGCAAGGTACTGATCGGCCAGTGGGCCCACCTCGGGACCACCCGCTACGAGTGGCACCTCGGGCATGATTTGTTTAACAGAGCGGGCCAACTCCAGGATGTTTCCCATACTCCAGCAGTAGCAGGAAAAACCAATCAGGTGGGGCCTGAACTCAGTGGCGAAATAGAGTGCCTGACGCACATCACCTTGCTCGTTGCTAAAGCTCAAGATTTCAATCTGGGTCCTGCGAGAAACGGTGGGATCTTGCAAGGCAAAGGCCTTTATATACCCCAAGGCCAAAGAATCGTGATCGGCCACATTGAAGGAAATAAGCAGTATTCTGCTCCGGTTGTTTGCCATGGAGGGACCTCAAACCCTGGATTTTGTACTTTGCCGTGTAGACTTCGCGCTTCCTTGTTCAAGATTTGACCGGATTTCGACCAATCGCTTCACATCTTCCAAATAAGGCGAGCCTGAAACGGGCCGAAACTCTCGCGACCCTCGTTTGCGGATATATTCCTCGGGTGGCCCTGTGCAGATCTGTGCATAGGCACAGCTACTGCATCCCTTTGGTTTCTTCCTGTTCGATAAAGCAGGCTGAAGCAGTTCGGATACATGCATCTCGCTCTCTTTCATCAAACATGGGGGAAAGCCCTCGCACACAGACCAGACCCGATTGAGCGCAGCCACTCTCAAGGCATTGGCTGCCATCTGTGCCGCCCCGCTTATAGGAAGATCAATGCCGGTTCTCGCCAGAATAATGCGGTTTACACCAAAGGAGACAGCTAAAGCGACGGTGGAGGTTAGTGCTTCAAAGTTAAACTGGGTGACCGGCACACGCGCAGCCACATAAATGGCATCAACATACTTTTCGGAGCTAGATAGCGTCTTAAGGTTCTGAAACCCCCGGACAGTTTGGTCAAAGCTTCCCCTAACGCGAGTAACAGCTTCGTGTGTTTGGGGGCTAGAACCATGAATCTTGACTTCAAAGAGGCGACAGCCTTCTCCTGCCAAACTCGTCAGCAGATCCCACTCGCTTATCCTCCTGCCGTTGGTTACAAGCTTGATCCGCCTGGCACCCCTGCTGCGGGAGTGGGCGATCAGGGAAAGCAGGCCCTCATGAAGTGTCGGTTCTCCTCCGCATAACTCGAGATTTTCCGGGTCATCCGCCGAGTCAACCTGCTTTATGAGGTCATCCAGAGTGTGAGCCTTTTCCTTTTGCCTTGCGGGACACTCGGTGCAAGCATTGTTGCACTCCGAGCCGAGAAAGAGTTTATGATATTTAATCATGGTAAAAGGATCAACCTATTCTAAAATCTCCCTTATCTTATGAGACAATTTTTTCATGCTAAACGGCTTCTGAATAAAACCATTACAGCCTCGTTTCAAAATCTCGGTAGCCTCACTGTCAATACTGAAACCACTTGAAAGCAGGACTTTTATGTCTGGGTTGATCTCCTTCATACGGTCATAGGCCTTGCCACCACCCATATTGGGCATGACCATGTCCAAAACAACAATGTCTA
>JAIWEZ010000208.1:0-4270 GCA_048631945.1 Gammaproteobacteria bacterium
TTCACATCCCATCGTGGATCTCGAAAGACATGGCAGAACTCTTTGACCGATATCTGGGACCAAACTGGGTCGAAGATCCGGACAGCCAAAAGGTCTGGAAACGGGTTGAGCAGATCCCAAACTCAGAGCTGTGGAGAACCCATGAAAGGCGACGGGAGCGCTTGGTCGCCTTTGCAAGACGGAGGTTGCAGGCCCAGCTTAAGAGCTGTGGAGCCTCATCCCGAGAGCTTGCCGCTGCTGAACAAGTGCTCAACCCGGAAATCCTTACCATTGGATTTGGACGTCGCTTTGTGCAGTACAAACGGCCGACCCTACTACTGGAAGATGAGGCCCGGCTCATCAAATTGTTGACCCACTCTGAACGCCCCATACAGATCATCATGGCAGGCAAGGCCCATCCTGATGATGCTCCCGGCAAAGAGCTCATCAGGAGTATCATTCACTTTGCCAACAGAGAAGAAGTTCGCCATAGGTTTGTTTTCATCCAGGGTTACAACATCACGGTGGCACGCATGATGCTCCAAGGTTGCGACCTGTGGCTCAACACTCCAAGGAGACTGCTGGAGGCCTGCGGTACCAGCGGCATGAAGGCTATCCCGAATGGTGTTTTGAACCTGAGCACCCTGGATGGGTGGTGGGAAGAAGGCTATGACCAGGGTTACGGATGGGCTATAGGCCGTGGCGAGACCTATGAGGATCATAACCTGCAAGACGAGGTAGAGAGTCGGGACATTTTCAATCTATTGGAAAGGGAGATTGTCCCGATGTTTTATGACCGGGGCCTGGATAATCTGCCCTACGGTTGGCTGGAAAAAATGAAGGCAGCCATGTCTTATCTTTGCCCGATTTTTAACAGCCACCGTATGGTCCAAGAATATACCGATCAATTCTACATAAGTGCCTCAAGGCGCGATAATGACCTTTCAAGGGAAGAGATGAAGGGCGCCAAAGATCTGGCCATGTGGCGACAGAAAATCATGACCAACTGGGATCAGGTTCTGATCAATCAGATCAACGTTCACGATGGCACCCCTGTACCGGTAGCCGGCCAACTCGGGATTGGGGCCGACATTTTTCTGAATGAACTCGACCCCCTAGATGTGGACGTGGAGATCTACTTCGGGCCGTTAAGCTTCAAGGATGAGTTCACGGAAAGAGATACAGTACAGATGAAAGCCGTGGATTCTGACGGCAACGGCAACCATCACTTTGAGGGTGAGATACCCTGCTCGCACACTGGCAAGTATGGGTTTACCATCAGGATCATGCCGAGTCGCCGGAAGATGGAAACGCCCTACAATACCGGGTTGGTAATTTGGGCCCATGAGCAGGCCATCATCCCTTAGGGCTTGCCAAAAAATAAGTTCGCAGAGTTCGTGCTCAGATTAATGCACCTCCGCCCAGTTCCGGCCTGTCTTGACATCAACCTTGAGAGGCACACGCAACCTGTAAACCCCCTCCATATTCTCGGTCACACATCTTTCCACGGTCTTTAGTTCCATGGGCGGCACCTCAAAGACCAGTTCGTCGTGCACTTGCAGAAGCATCTTGGCCTTCAGGCCCTTTTGGTCTAAGACTTGGCGTATCCGTATCATGGCCATCTTGATCAGATCGGCTGCCGTGCCCTGAAGGGGAGTGTTGACCGCAGTGCGCTCTGCAAACTCCCGGGCCGTTCGGTTTTTACTTAAAATATCGGGCAGCCTACGATGACGGCCCAGCAGCGTGGTGACCTTACCCGCCGTGCGCGCTTCCTCTATGGTTTCTTCTATGAACCGCTTCACGCCTTTGTACCTGTCAAAATAGTGTTCAATGAAGGTCTTTGCCATTTTCCGACTAATGCTCAGTTCCTTGGAGAGCCTGAAGGGGCTCATGCCATAAATGATCCCGAAGTTGATGACCTTGGCCTGGCGGCGCATTTCCGGGGTGATCAAGTTCGGCAGCAATTGAAAAACCTCGGCCGCTGTGCGTGCGTGGATATCCCGATCTTCTTCAAATGCCTCAACAAGAATGGGATCCTCGGAATAGTGGGCAAGGAGTCGAAGCTCTATCTGAGAATAGTCCGCAGATAGCAACGTCCACCCTTTTCGGGGAATAAAGGCTGCCCGGATCTTGCGCCCTTCCTCAGTCCGCACGGGAATGTTTTGAAGGTTGGGGCTACTGCTGCTCAAACGGCCTGTAACTGTGACGGTCTGGTTGTATGACGTATGGATGCGGTCGGTTTCCGGATGAATCAGATCCACAAGGGCATCGGCATAAGTGGACTTGAGCTTGGCGAGCGACCGGTATTGAAGGACCAGGGCCGGGAGTTCGTGTTCGAGAGAGAGCGTAGTAAGTACCTGTACATCTGTGGAATAGCCGGTCTTCTTTTTCGTCTTTTTTTGAATGGGGAGCTTGAGATTTTCAAAGAGTATCCTGCCCAGTTGCTGGTGCGATTGAATATTGAAACGCTCTCCAGCAATGGCGTATATTCTCCCCTCTATGTCATAAAGTTGTCGTTCAAATTCTTTTGATACGGCCTCCAGACGATCCTTGTCCACACAAATCCCAGACATCTCCATGTCCATGAGGACCGGTATGAGGGGCATCTCCACTTCTTTGAAGAGGCTGTCAAAACCACCCTCCTGGAGCTTGGGTTTTAGCACCTCATAGGCCATCAAGGTAATATCGGCATCCTCGCAGGCATAGGGCACCGCATCCTCAACGGGCACCTGATCAAAGCCCTTGTTGCCCTTATTGCCACCGGTTACCTCTTTGTAGGATATCATGTTATGGTCAAGATATTCGGCCGCAATTGTCTCTAGGTTATGGGCACGACGGGTCGGGTCCAGGAGGTAGGAGGCCACCATGGTGTCAAAAATAACGCCTTGTAGATCTATGCCGGAGCGCTTAAGCACAATCCAGTCGTACTTGATATTCTGGCCCACCTTGGCCAGCTTCGGGTCTTCAAGAATGGGTTTTAAATTCGCAAGGGTGCGTTCCGGGTCAAGCTGCCCTGGCGCACCGGGATAGCGGTGTCTCAGGGGGATATAGGCGGCTTCATTCGCTCTACACGCAAAGGAGAGCCCCACAATCTCGGCCCGCATGGGGTCCTTTGACGTTGTCTCTACGTCGAGGGCAAACCTCCCTGACTGTCTCAGGTCATCGATTATTGCCTCAAGGGCCTCATCATCCTGAATCACACGATAGGCCTTATGACTAAGGTCGGTCCTTATAGGAAACAGCTTCTGGAGCCTTTGAAACTCCAGTTCTTTGAAAAGGCGGGACAGCCTTTGAGCATCAGGATCTGAAACCCTTAATGATGCAATATCGACAGATAAAGGGACCTCGGTATCGATTGTCACCAACCGGAGGCTTAACATGGCTTGTTCACGGAAGTTGGTCAGGTTCTCGCGAAGTTTCTTCTTTGTTATATTGTCAAGGTTCTCAAAGAGCGCCTCCATCGTCCGAAATGTCTTGATCAGTGAAATGGCCGTCTTTTCCCCGACGCCCGGGACCCCTGGTATATTGTCCGAGGTATCACCGGAAAGCCCCATGACTTCCACCCATTGGGAGGGCTCCAGGC
Source organism: Gammaproteobacteria bacterium (assembly GCA_048631945.1). GTDB lineage: Bacteria > Desulfobacterota > Desulfobacteria > Desulfobacterales. The sequence continues at coordinate 3,563 of JAIWEZ010000208.1, forward strand.
CAAAATCTTTTTTTAAGCCCGCATAATCAAGGCTGCGGTCTTTCATGGGATCCCAGATACTGATCCCTGGGGAGACCAACTGTTTAAAGTCTTTGTCGCCCGTGACAATTACGACGTGGAAGCCCTTTTCCTCAGCACTTCGGGCAAGGGTACCGATAATATCATCAGCCTCATATCCTGCCAGTTCCAATGAGGGGATGTTCATGCCTTCAACGACTTGCTTGATGTAGGGTATCTGCACGGCAAGATCCTCGGGCATTGGGGGGCGGTTCGCTTTATAAGCCTCGTATATTTCATGGCGAAAGGTGGGACCCCTTGCGTCAAATGCCATAACCATGTACTCCGACTTTCGCTCTGCGAGAAGCTTCAACAGCATGTTTGTAAAACCAAATGTCGCGTTGGTGGGAAGCCCCTTGGTTGTGGAGAGATGGCGAACGGCATGGTAGGCTCGGTATATGTAGCTACTTCCGTCAATGAGGTATACGGTCTTTTCCTTTGAGGTCATAATCTGTTAGTGATTACCACGAACCAGGGGCCAAGACAACGGCCACAAGCCTATTTGTACGCCAAAAAATAGGCATGGACAATTTCATGTCCTGTATTATCATATGGTTTTTCAGAAAAAGATATTGGAGTTGCCCATTCTGATAGCCGGTAGTTAATCCCGAAAAGATTTCCCTGAAAGATATACGCTCTTCTACCCCAGAG
>JAIWEZ010000209.1:0-4165 GCA_048631945.1 Gammaproteobacteria bacterium
ACAAAGTCAGGGCCTCAGAGAACATGACTCTGTCAGAAGAACAGGACAAGCCGTCCATTTCTAGGACAGCATTGTGGTTCAATAGCTCAGCTATATGGCTGTTGTCTTGCGTATTTAGGACCGCGCCAAACTCGCCGTAGGTCATGGCCAATAGGATCCTTTCGGCCGAGGCCTGCCACATGGCGGCCCGGCCCTTGAGCTTTACAGTGCGCAGCCATGCTAATAGATCCTGTATGGTAGGCCAGCCTCTTTGGGTACGATCAAAGATACCGAAAGTTTCGCATCAGGTGCGACAGGTTTCTGTGTATGGGTAGAAAAGGAACGTATGTTCGTAACATACGAGAGCTCAGATATAATCTCATGGGCATCAACAAAATCATTAAGCAGAGTATAGACCGTGTCGTAATCGGTAATGGCAACCTGCTCAGAGCGTACACGTTCTGGCTCAAGGCCAAGAGTAGACAGGGTGTCACCGATATTTTCCATCCTCTTATCTGCAATCTCAGAGCCTTTTACAAAATGGCACTGGTAGTCATCACCATACTTGCAACCAAGGAGCATTACACCGTCCAGGCCGGAAGAAAGTGCGTCCTTGATCCATACCATGTTGACTGAACCAAGGCAGCGGACAGGGATAAATCTGACCAAATTGTTCATAGCCCTTCCCCTGATGCCTGCCATGTCAATGGCCGGATATGCGTCGTTCTCGCATACTAAGCAGAGAAATCTCAGTTTGTCCTCATCGTCATCCGGGACCTCGATTGCCTTGATCATGGAACCGATCATATCGATGTTATAGTCTCTGAAGCCGATGATACGCTCAGGACATGCACCCATGCAGGTACCGCAACGGCGGCATCTTGTGGGATTCGGCAACGGGGTGCCCTTCTCGTCATCGTCAAGCGCTCCGAACGGACATTCTTCCGTGCAACGCTTACACTGGGTGCAACGCTGGAAAAAGAAATCAGGATAGGTCTTGTCGCCCGACCTCGGATGAACAGACACGCCGCGATCAGTCGACTCAATGCACTGAATGGCCTTAAGAGCTGCGCCGGTTGCATCATCAATGGTCTCTTCAACGGTCTGGGCCTTTCTTACGCCGCCGCAGTTGTAAACACCGGTCCGACGGGTCTCATAGGGAAAGCAGACAAAATGGGAATCCGCATAACCGTCAAAAAGGTCCAGATCAAGAAATGCCGGACCCTGGCGATAGGCCAGGTTGATCGAGTTCTCATCCTTTGTTGTCGGAACCATTCCGGCTGCCAGAACCACCATGTCCGCAGAGATTGCAATATTTTCGTTAAGCAGCGTATCTTCACATGCAATGGTCAGGGAATTATCAGCCTCTTCCTTGACGCTCATTACATTGCCCTTGGTAAGGAAAATACCGTCATCATCCTGGGCGGCCTTGTAAAAGAGTTCCATGTTTCCCGGAGTACGCATGTGCTGATAGAGGATATATGCCTTGCCGTCCGGATTGTCCTCACGCACGTATTTTGCCTGCTTAAGGGCAACCGCGCTGGTTACTGAGTTACAATATGGAAAATCGTTGTCATTATCCGCAGCGCCGGGACTCTGGATAAATACAACGCTTTCTACTTCCTTTCCGTCGGATGGTCTTGCGATCTTACCGGCGCCGGCCATTTTTTCGAATTCAAGGTTGGTAAGGACGTTTTTTAATTTACCGTATCCAAGGTGCTCATATTCAGACACGTCAGCCGGGATCCATCCGGTTGCAAGAACAACCGCGCCGAACATCTCGGCATCCGGATTCACATCACCGTAAGGCTTTAGTCCTGCATTGGGATCTTCCATCTCGCCCTTGTCAATGAGATCCTGTTCATCCACGGCCACCTTGGCAGGGGCGTCCCACTCACTTTTTTGGCCCGCAGCCTTGCAAGTTACTGCAAATATACCTGGAGCTCCACCGATACGTGCGACCTCGGTTGAGGTCTTGACGGTTATATTTGAAGCACCCTCCACCTCGCTCACCATTTGAGACACAGAGGGATCCTCAAGGTCGGACCAAGGGGCCTTTGTGGGCAGTTGTTTGCGCCATTCCAGGGCCTTTCCGCCCAGCTTATCGCTTTTCTCGACCAGTGTTACTTCATAACCGGCCATGGCCGCCTCCATGGCTGCCGTGAGTCCGGCAACACCGCCGCCCATTACCAGTATTTTCTTGCTCATTTCCTCAAGCAGGAACGGCTCGGGAAGATCTGTTTTCTGGGCCCTGACGCAGGCCATCCGCACATAGTCGGATGCCAGTTCCTGAACAAAATCGTCACCGGCATCCTCTGCCTTGCACCATACAACCTGCTCACGAATATTGGCCCTGACCGTGATCTTGTCATCGCCGAAGTTGAATTCATTCTCCATTACCCTGGGAGAACATCCGCAAACCACAACCGTATTCACGCCTTCTGCGATATCACTCTCAATAAGGGCCCGCCCTGCAGAGCCACACAGGGCCGGGTGGGTCTTGCACTCCATACTCATCTCGCTGGTGACAACTCCTGTAAGGGCCTCAATATCCAGGGCATCGCCAATACCACATCCTGTACATATATATGCACCGTATTTCTTATCCATTGACCGTTACCTCCTCGACATTTGAATGGCTTTTAAGGCTGCTGCTGTTGCGCTTTGATTGCTTGTCACCACATCAGCGGCTTTTTTAGCGCAACCTGCAGAAATTGTCCCCTGGTCATAGTCCGGGATTATAAAACCGTTGCTGTCCATCTGCAGTCCAAGAGCAGCTCCCTGCTCCTTGAACGCCGGTTCCATGCCTGTTGCCAGGACTACCAGGTCCACCTTTTGTTCGACCTTATTACCGGTCACGGCATTCTCAGCAACCACGGTCACTCCACCATCATCCTCGATCTTGACTTCGGCCACTTTTCCCTTGATAAAACTGGTATTCTCATCGTTCATGACCTTTTCGCGGAACTTCTCGTATTTGCCCGGGGTCCGCAGGTCAATGTAGAAGACGTAAATTTTGGCCTCAGGGTAACGCTCCCTGATATAGGTTATCTGTTTCATAGTTGCCATGCAACAGATGTAGGAACAGAACTCAAGATGATTTTCATCCCTTGATCCGGCGCACTGCACAAATGCGAAGCTCTCAGGTTCCTTATTGTCGCCAGGACGCAGTATTTTGCCTTCCGTGGGTCCGCCCGGAGAGGCGAGACGCTCCATCATCATATTTGTAATAATGGAATCGCTCTCATTAAACTTGAGATTGTCCATCTTGGTGGGATCATATGGGTTCCATCCCGTGGCCCAGACAATAGAACCGACATTCAAGGTAACCGTCTCCGGCTTCATGTCAAGATCCACGGCATCATACTTGCAGGCTTCTTTTATCTTCTGTGCGTCTTCAGGGCTGCATGCATCCATATCCAGAACGTATCTCATGGGGTAGGACATCTCATGGGGACGATATACGGCCTTGGTCTTGTCCATTCCGAAGTTGAAATCATTGTCACGCTCACTCGTGCAGACCTCGACGCAGTCATTGCACCCGGTGCAGTTGCTGTTGATGTATCTGGGTCTGGTCAAAAGTTCCACTTCATAGTTGCCCGGAACCCCGGAAACCTTCGTCACCTCGGTCATAGTGTAAACACGGATACTCCGATTACTCTTAATCCGCTTGAAATTGATCTCAAGACCGCAGGAAGGCGGGCAAAGCTTGGGAAAATACTGATTAAGCTGAGCAACACGGCCACCCAGATAAGGATTTTTTTCAATCAGAAACACATCATTTTTTCCGACTTCCGCGGCTTCCAGGGCGACAGTCAGCCCGCTGATGCCTCCGCCAACGACCAGTACTCCACCTGCTCCAGGTGTGCTGTGCTCGTCTGTCATGCCATTCCTCCATTCTATTTTGGATAACTATTTAATAAATAAAAAAAGGACTTCAAGCTCTAGATTTAAGGTTTCAGGTCATTGACGCGAAACCCAAAATGCAAAGCTCGAAAAATTAATGCCCAATATAATCCCAACCGTTCCTATCCTGGGGCAGGGAACAAGCAGAAAGGTAATCGTTCACAGGTGCCCCATATGTACGCAATCAGTCTGGCGAACTATAGTAAACCTATGTGAACCAGACTGATCGCGTGCAGGTAAGCGAGCCTACGAGACTCCGGATGGGGTGCCTGGGAACGAT
>JAIWEZ010000210.1:0-4163 GCA_048631945.1 Gammaproteobacteria bacterium
AATCGTCGAAGGGCGGGATTTGAGAATCCGAGTAATCTATGTAAAGTTCTCCAGGTGGTCCATTGGCCCTTGGTGGGGCTTTTGGTTTGACAAGCCACAAACCCAGATGCTTGAGTATCTTTTTGACGACTTCTTTGTCTTCAATAAAACTGATGAAAACAGGACGTTAATGACGGACCTCAGTTCAGACTAATTTGTAAGAACAAATATATTTGTTCAAATAAAAAAAACCTTCCACCTTTCCCAAAAATCTATTCCCAAGAGGTCACTGAAGGGGATGCCCTCGGTGAAGCTCATTAAGGTTTCCACTCCGCCAAAGCGACCTTGACAAGTTTTACATTGTCGTCGGCATTCAGTATAAGGTTCAGCAGTGCCAGACGCAAAGGCCAAAAACGTTCTATCTCTTTGACATCTTGGATGCTGATACGACGCTTGTAGGCGGCTACTATCTCGACCATCGCAGCGGGGTTGGTTCCTGAGAGGTCGGTATAGAGTAAGTCCGCTTGATCTTTTCCAATTTCCCCGAGGGGTTTGAGCGTTGATATCAAAAAGGGGCCCGGCCGAACACTCAGCCGCTCTGCCAATTTTCGATTGGAATCCCTTGCCAACCTGCTCAAGATTAAAAGATAGCGCATTGCAAGGGTGGAGTTATAGTTTTCAAGCCCAGGCTTCTTTCCTCCCCCGATGGCCGGGATGTAAAACAGATTGGTCTCCTCTTTGGGTAATTGGTCTGCCTCCTCTGTTCCCAGTGTGGAAGCGACGATCGAATCCAAGAGAGTCTTGTAGCGTTCGCGAGTTTCAGGTTCAACGCCCGCCGAAAAATCCAACCGGCGTGGAAAGAGCACATAGGTATACATGGCATAACCTGTTTCTTCGGAATCCATTTCGTTGAGAAGCCCCCAGACATGATAACGTGGTAGAGTGCCTCCGTCCCCGCCGCGGGTCCGCTTTCCTATCGGTTGAAGGCAGGCTGAGAGAGCGAGGCAAATGAGGCTGAGGATGGTAATATAGCAGCCCAGCTGCAATAATTTTCTCGTGTTGGATTTCATTTCTTCTCCCTTCTCTCGCGCCGGCGAGTCCAGATGTGGTTTAGACCAGCAGCGACAATAATAGAAATAATGGCAGCGACAGCAAGCATTTCACCAGGATCTGTATGTGGGAACAGAGCCTTGAACAGGCTTACAATGATAGTTCCCACGATAACGGTTAATAGCCCGATCCTGCCGCCGCTACGAAGCCGACTCTTACCTTTTTCCCTATCAGACATCTATAGCTACCATTTGTGGTTTTTGGCCTTGGAATAGAATTTGGACAAAAAACAACGCTAAGGAACTTTGGAATTTCGTAACGGTCGCAATCCCTGACGACACTGCTCCTTTTCGACGTTAAATGGCCCAAAAGTAGCGTAGCTACCGTTTGCCGCAATCTGTTTATAACTATTTGATATTCAATAAAATAAATACTGTGTCTCTATGATAGACCTTCCTGTTAGGTGACAGTTCAGCACTTTGAGAGAAGCCCCCCGTTCCATTTCAAGCTCAGTTTCAAAGCGCCGAACGGTTATCCCTCTTAGAATGGCTTCACCGAGCAAGCCTCTTGGTAGGTACAAAGAAGAAGTCACCCCCCTCATGCCCCACATATTGGAGAGCCGCGTATAACGGGTCCTGTTTCTCTCCCAAAAAAGCCGCTTTAACGGATACACGGGGAGATACATCGGAGTGTAAATCCTTCCCCTGAATAACCCCAATATTATCTTCCAGAAGACTCAATAATACCTTCGCAAAGATTGAGTGTTTACCGCCTCCCTCATCGAGAACCGGTTTTAGGCCGCCGGAGGTGAGCACGGTACGCGAACGTTTCTTCAGCATTGTTCCGAACGTGTAGGAAAGCACCTCCTCCGGCATGCCCGGCATCAGGTGAGGGATTGATAGGCCGGTCATCGTGCCGGAATAGCAGGAGTCAGCAATAACCAGGATGTGTTTGGCCGACATGGTATTAAGTATGTCAGTGATTATGCTATTTGAGATCCAGTTGGCGGGATTCTTCTTTTCCGCATCAATGGTGAGCCAGTATCCACGCTTATTGAGCTCATCCAATTCGCCATGACCGGCAAAGTAAAGAAGGAAATTGTCTTCTCTGGTGAGGTTCTCCCGAAATTCATGGAGCGCAGAGATAAGCTGGTAGCGTTTAGCATCTTTAAGGATCTTTGTCCTGAATCCGTATTTTTTTCTGAGTATCCGGTCTACTTCCTCCGCATCCTTGACAGCGGTCTGCAATTTCTCATAATAAGCGTATTTGTTGTTTCCCACAATTAAGGCATTATAACGTCCAAAGTCCCTGGTGGGCAACTCAGGGGGTCTGGGCCTCCTCTTCTTCTGCTCGTCCTGTAAGTGGTTCACTTCTGCTTCAAGTGAGGCAATTTGTCCACGCAGTTGGGTGACATCGTCATTTCGATCTGAAGGCCAGGTAAGTTCTTCTTGCGCCTCCTTGAGCTTCTTCAGCAGGCGCTGCACTTTCTCTTCTCGTCGCTTGAGTTCTTCTCTAAGTCTTTGCAGCTCACCGGTCGAACCGACACTGGGGCTGGCTCCTTTAAGGGGGATGGCCCCGCTGAGACCAGAGGCGTTTCGATACCATTTGATGGCGGTCTTCATGTCTTTGCTCACCCCCAAGCCCAATTCATAAAGATGCCCGAGATTCATTTGAGCCCGGGCATACTCCTGCTCGGCCGCCTTTTGATACCATTTCGCCGCGAGAACATAGTTAGGTTCCGTTCCGAGACCTTTTTCATAGATTTCGCCAACATAGGTTTGGGCAATTTTGTCGCCCTCCTCCGCCTTGGACAGCCAAACGTTTAGGGCAGTTTTGTAGGTCGCCCGGTCATATGCGACGTATTCTCCACCCCTGATCTCGCAGTCAAAGGCCGTAGTTTTTATGGGCCGGCGGGGAGTGACATAGACCACCTTCCTCCCAAGTTTTTTGATCCTGCCGGGAAGGAGGCAGTCTACAACTATATAATCTTCCACATTCCGGGGGGCGAGAGCGGCCTGACCGGGGGTTTCGCGGGCCGTTCCCTCGACCAGGGCTGGCTGAGATTTGCATCCAAAGAGGAAGCCCAGCAGACCTAAGAATAGGAGAAGCTTCACGATTGCCGGAAGACTTTGGGAAGTGTTAGATATTGCATAGGCTCTTGTCATCTCAATCCTTCCTTTCGAGGGAAATTCAGTGAGTATCCCATTGTTTTCCATAATTCTAATGCATCGGGCATGCTCTTTCAAGTCGATAAGGTAGGGTGAAAGAAATACCGTATTTTGCCACCACTCCGAAGGCTACGCAGCCGCCTGGCCTCTATGAAAAGCATCGAAAAAAGAAGAGCCATTCGCGAGGGGTCTCATCCTCGGACAATGGCGGTTCCATCCGGCTAAGGCCGAGGAGGTCAAGGAATCTATCTGTATCATCCTCCTTCAGGGATTCAGTCCCGGGGGAAGGAAAATGGTTCCGAATAACGTCAGTCCCTATTGGGAAAGGAGAATTACTTGTGCCGATCACTGCAAAACAGCGAGACAATAAGCGCTCAAATCAGAACGTATGTATCTCCTAAAATTCAAACCGCAATCCTCCTGTAAAATTATGGCTCGTTACATCCTCCAGTCCGATAGGGGTCTCGTAGTAGACGAAGGCTGTTATCCCACGAGGAAAGACGGCGGACAGGCCAACACCCAGGTTGAAGAAATTTCTGTCCGGACTGTCTGTCTTGATGGTGAATGTATTATTCTTATCATCATGTACATACTCTGCAATAACTTCTCGGCTGTCGTTGTCGTACTCATGCTCCCACTCGAAACTTACATGCGGCACGAAAACACCAAGAGCCGTGCTCAGAGAATAAGAAACCTGCCCACCCACCACCGTCGCCAAAGATACGATATCCTGGTCTTCGATTTTCAGGCCCACGCCCTCGACGTCGCTATTGCCACTTAAGTTTTGAACCTCTTCACGATAATTGTCGATACGCATCCTAAAATAATTCAGCCGTGCGTAGGGTCCAATGTTAAATCCTCCGCTGGTGAAGTCATAACCCGCTCCGACACTAAAGGAGTAATGCCATCCGTCAATGTCAGCTTTGGCCACTCCATCGAGGGCCTTGGGCCCGGATCCAGTTAAGC
>JAIWEZ010000211.1:0-4129 GCA_048631945.1 Gammaproteobacteria bacterium
TTTTGCCTGAGTATTGCCCAAAAACAGCCGTATCAGGGAGAGAATCTGGCCTCCATCCCTCCTTGCGTGGAGAGGCAAAGAGCGCGGATAGAATCTATCTATGCCAGTTTTGAAAAGAAAGTCGAGATTACAGGGGCTAAATAAATGATTATTGTTTGGCAACAGCCATTAAACACGTAACTGATTCTGCATAAACTCTGGATTAAGGATCGGCTAATAAAGCTTTACGGACAAACGGGCGGACTGAAGGCAAACCAAGTCCGGCGCCTGAACAATCTCTACCGTCGCAGAACCCCACCGGCCTATGTCGTCTCGCCTGAACTCTCAAAGGCCATTGGCCAGCTCTCTTTTGAAATCCGCCGTCAGATAGGTCTCATGATCGACCGCCGAGGCTGGATCACCCATGTAATAGTCGGCAACCACCACTCGATCGTAATCCCTAACCTTGAGAAATATCGATCCGGTGGTGGGCGTCTGAGAGGCCTCCGCTGTGTGCATACCCATCTCCAGCACGAACACCTCACACAGGACGACCTCATGGACCTGGCACTTCTCAAGCTCGATCTAATGGCTGCAATTACAATGGATAAAGAGGGCCGGCCGGATCATATTCATGCTGCCCACCTCCTTCCGGAAGGGATCAACGGAAAAAATTGGCAGATACTTCCCCCTTTGCCTCCATGGGACGCTGATATTGGTTGCCAAGCCCTGATTCGGTCTTTGGAATCAGAGTTTGCTCGCAAGGCCCCGTCTCAGAAGGTGGAAAGAAAATGGGAACGGGCCCTGCTGGTGAGTGTTAGCACAACGACCCGGCGCGTAGCAGAGGATTCCATGGCTGAACTCCGTGAGCTTGCCGAATCCTCAAATATCGCCGTCGTAGACACGGTGATTCAACACAGACAAAAGGTAGATCCCCGCTTCCTACTGGGGGAAGGCAAGATAAGCCAATTGGTTGTTCTGGCCTTGCAGAAGGGGGCAGACCTTCTGGTATTCGACCAGGAGCTAAACCCCTCCCAGGTTCGCACTATCACCGATCTTACTGATATGAGAGTCATAGACCGAACCCAGCTGATATTGGACATATTTGCCCAGCGAGCCCGCAGCCGCGAGGGAAAAATTCAGGTGGAACTGGCCCAGCTCAAATACCTCCTTCCCCGGCTTTTAGGCAAGGGCACAGCCATGTCTCGACTCACCGGTGGCATTGGCGGCAGGGGCCCTGGCGAGACGAAACTTGAAGTCGACCGGAGGCGCGTTAGGGATCGTATAGGTCACCTTGAAAAGTTGCTCCGGGAAATCCAGAAACAGCGAGGACAGCGCAGGGCCAGGAGGAATAAAAGGGGGCTGCCGATCATATCTATAATTGGCTACACAAATGCGGGCAAGTCAACACTTCTAAACACGCTGACTAGGAGCTCAGTGCTGGCCGAGAGCCGTCTCTTTGCCACCCTGGACCCGACCAGCAGACGAAAAAGGCTTCCAAGAGACGTAGAAGTCATCATTACCGATACAGTGGGCTTTATCCGCCAACTACCGGAAGAGCTGATAACGGCTTTCCGTGCCACCCTGGAAGAACTGGAGGACGCCGATTTGCTCCTGCACGTCATCGACATCAGCAACCCAAGATTTGAAGACCAGATCAAATCCGTAGAACGGATTCTTGAAGGCCTGCACTTGGATAGAATTGCTGTACTGAGGGTGCTGAACAAGCAGGATCGTGTGGATCCTGTTACTGTGAACAAGCTGGTCCGCACATTGGACGCTGTAGCCATATCAGCCAATGATAAGCGGACACTTGCCCCCCTTCTGGACAAAATGGAATTGCACGTAAGGCGTGTCAATAGGGGCGGAACTAGTGCCGGTCCGGCAGAGCCGCTTGTGGCCATAAGCGAAATTTAGATCTGGAAACACCCGCCGCACGGCCAGCTTGCAAACAGGAAAAGTTGTCTGGCATCTGCATTGCGGCGACTCAACCAACAGCCTGAGAGGGGCTTGACAGGAAACGGAGACTCTGTTAAAGCTTTCGTAAGGCGGTAAGGTGGCTGAACCCTTGCTTTTTGGCAGGGGTTTTTTCAATAAAGAGACAAATCAGGCGCGAGTTTTGCATAAAATATTATTTGATTGATGGTCAAGCCTCCAGTAAGCCTTCAGCCCTCCAGAAATACGGTGGCCTTTGGCTTTCAAATTTTAGCTTCGATACTAGCTTGACGTAAAAATTGGGAGAGAGGGGATATTTTGCAAAGGTCTCAAGGCAAACCAGAGGAAAACGGCTTAAAGTTCTACCTGAAGGCAACAGTTCTAATCCTTATTGCTTTTGCGGCGGCGGGATGCTCTAAAAATTTGCAACAAACCTCATCTCACAAACCATATCCCGAGGCAAGGTCAGTCGCGTTGTCTCCAAACCATCTTGAGGAAACCCCAGCCCATGTTACAGAGGACGACAAGAATCAGCTATGTTTGGAGCAAACGCCGGAGGCCGGCCAAGTTGGGATTGACATAGCCGATGATGCGCGCCAGGCTCAGGATGGCAAATCCAAAACAGATGGGAATGTCCAACAAATCCTGGACGAAGCGCTGGAGTTCTGTCAGGCCTCGCAGGATTTTTGGGGGCAGGGCGATTTTGAAAATGCCATTGATGCTCTTGATCAGGGTTACAACTTGATCTTAGAAGCAGATACCAATGACAACCCCAAGTTGATCCAACAAAAGGAAGACATTCGCTTCATGATCTGCAAGCGGATGCTCGAGATCTATGCCTCTCGGCATATCGTGGCCACCGGCAACCATAATGCCATCCCAATGGTCATGAATCGGTACGTCGAGAAGGAAATCAAGTTGTTTCAGGGCCCGGAGAGAAAATTTTTTGTGAGCTCCTACAAACGCTCGGGTAGATATAGGCCCGAGATTCTTAAGGCCTTAGAAGAAGCCGGACTTCCAGAGGACCTTTCCTGGCTTCCGCTCATTGAGAGCGGGTTCAAGGTCAAGGCCCTCTCCCGTGCTCGAGCCCTGGGGTTGTGGCAGTTCATACCTTCCACAGGCTACAAGTTCGGCCTCAAAAGGAACGAATGGATAGACGAAAGGATGGACGTTACGAAGTCTACCCTTGCGGCCATTGCCTATCTCAAAGAACTCCACAATATATTTGGCGACTGGATGACTGTGCTGGCAGGATACAACTGCGGAGAGAACAGGGTCCTTAGGGTGATAAGAAATCAGAATATCAACTACCTGGACAACTTCTGGGATGTTTTTGGAAGACTCCCTTGGGAAACAGCCCGTTATGTGCCGCGCTTCTTAGCAGCCCTATCCATCATAAACAACCCCGAGAAATATGGATTCGACCTGAAAGATCTCGATCCACCCCATTCCTATGAGAAGGTCACAGTCTCAAAGCAGATGCGGCTCAAAGATATAGCAACAAATATGGGCATTTCCCGTAAACCTCTTGAAGATCTCAATCCCGAACTGCGCCACAAGGCAACGCCTCCTGACTCTTATGATTTAAATGTGCCAAGTGGCAAGGGTGAGCTCCTTGTAGCAATGCTTGACAAGATTCGTGTATGGACCCCGCCCCAAAGGTCATACGTCTATCACCGGGTTAGGCGCGGCGAGACACTGTCCCACCTGGCCGGGCGCTATCGGACCAGCGTTCGTGCCATTGCAGCCGCCAATCACATCGGAAGGCGGGGTTTTATCAGGGCAGGACAGAGGCTAAAGATACCCTTGAGAGGAGGCAAACAACCGGTTTACGCAAAAGCGAGGCAGGCCGTCGATTTTGGCCAATCAGGATCTATTACTCACCGCGTCAAAAGAGGGGACTCCCTCTGGCTGCTGGCAAGGCGCTATAACACAAACACCAAGAAGATCATACGTCTCAACAATCTCAAGACCTCTCATCTGCACATTGGACAGCGACTGATTATCCGTAAAGGAACAGTGGTGCAAGCTAGTGCGGGTACCAAGACATACCGGGTCAGGCGTGGGGACAGCCCCTATGAAATCGCCCGTAGCCATAACATGAAACTGGAACGATTTCTCCGCATCAACGACCTCACACCACGGTGCAAGATATACCCAGGGCAGGAGCTTGCGGTGGAGATAAGATAGAATAGACCCCGTAGCCTGCATTCCT
>JAIWEZ010000212.1:0-4142 GCA_048631945.1 Gammaproteobacteria bacterium
GAAATCACACTGATTAACACCAATGCAGTTGGTTATTACGGTTTCACAAAAGATGCCATTATTACCGAGGAATCTCCTGCAGGAGAGGGCTTTCTTGCGGAAGTGACAAAGAGTTGGCAGGAGGAGGCGGAGGCCGCGAGTGAAAAAGGGGCCCGGATCGTTATTGCCCGTTTAGGCGCAATAATTGGACGCGGCGGCGGGGCCTTGGCCCAAATGCTCCCCTCTTTTCAGTATGGGCTGGGCGGTCGTTTGGGCAGCGGCAAACAGTGGTTTCCGTGGATGCACATCCATGACCTCTGCCGTGCCATTCTCTTCGTTGCCGAGAAGGCGGAGATCTCAGGTGCTGTGAACATGTGTTCCCCAAATCCGGTCACCAATATTGAGCTGACCAAGACCCTCGCCGGGGAATTGAAACGTCCTGCCATTTTGCCGGTGCCGGGGTTTGTGCTGAAGCTTGCCATTGGTGGTGCTGCTGAAATCGCCCTGGAGGGCCAGCGGGTAACACCAAGGATACTTGAAAAACAGGGCTTTGATTTTAACTTCCCCACACTCGAGGAAGCCCTTGGAGATCTTTTGGCATGAAAATACTTTTTGAATTAGGCACGGATTTACCCAGATCAAGTATCTCGAAAGATGAAAAGTCTTCTCAATCGGCATCCTCACTTTTTTCATAGATGATTACACGGCAAAAAGCCTGAAACATGATTCCGCTCAAAAAGCCCGAGATGCAAGGCGCGAAATTTTCCAGGAATGAGACGTACTTATCGTACGTCGCAGTGACTGGAAAATTGAAGCAACGACGCAGATTAGGTTTTTTCAGCGGAATCATAGATGATACTTGTATGAATGATAAGAGAGGGTATATTGCCCTGCATTTGAGCGGCCGATATCGTCTCCATGAATGGGGGAGGCGGAATGGACAATTAACATATTATGGTTACTTCCTTTTTTAAATTCAAAATTCAAAATTTAGAATTCAAAATTGTGTCTGAACGGCCTTTTCGTTCAGACACTAACTAACCTGCATGCCAAGACGCCATATTGCAAATCTGTTAGATCGATTGGTCCCCAGGGGAGGGCTGGTCTTGATGGTAATGGCTGTTGTGGTTGGGGCCGGGACCGGACTTGCTGCTGTCTTCTTTATCCGACTTATAGCCTTCATAGAGCACTTTTCTTACACTGAGGCCATGGTCCTTGAACCTTTTCTGGGACGTCTGTGGCTTATCGTCATCCCTGTATTGGGCGCGCTCATCGGCGGCCCCATCATTGCCTACTTTGCCATGGAGGCCAAGGGGCACGGCGTGCCCGAAGTCATGAAGGCCTTGATCTTGCGTGGCGGCCGTATACGGCCGAGGGTTGCCATAGCAAAGATCTTCGCCTCGGCCCTTTGCATCGGCTCAGGCGGTTCAGCCGGTAGGGAAGGCCCTATTGTCCAGGTGGGTTCTGCCCTGGGGTCCACTGTGGGACAGTGGCTGCGCCTTTCAGACGAACGTATCAAGAACCTGGTGGCCTGCGGGGCGGCTGCGGGTATCGCAGCTACATTCAATGCACCTATTGCCGGGGTAGCCTTTTCCTCGGAATTGTTGATGAGCGAATACCAAGTGTCTATGCTTGGTAATGTAGTAATTGCTTCTGTATCCTCCAGCATTATCAGCCAGATCTTTCTGGGGGCTCGTCCGGCCTTTGAGGTTCCCAGCTATGTTATGCACTCGCCGTGGGAGCTCCTGTTATATGCTGTACTAGGCCTTCTCGCCGCCCTGGTTGGTATCATGTTCATCAGGATGCTTGACGCCTTTGAGGAAATGTTTGATAACTGGAAATTTCCCCAGGCTTTCAAACCGGCTGTCGGGGCATTGCTTCTGGGCATTCTGGCTTTTTCCTATCCTTATCTGTCCGGGGTCTTTCATGTTTCTGCTGAGGAGTTCCGGCTCGGGCTGCCTTTGATTGAAAACTTGCCCCACGTTTACGGTTCAGGATTTCCATTTATGGAAGATGCCTTACAGGGCAAGGCATCCTTCCTGCTTCTTGCGGTATTGATTTTCCTTAAGCCCCTGGCAACCTCATTTACTCTGGGCTCCGGCAATTCAGGCGGTATCTTTGCACCATCCCTGTTCACGGGAGCCGTGCTTGGCGGGGCCTATGGATATGTTGCCGGTGCGCTCTTTCCGAATATCGCCGGAGAAGTCGGGGCCTATGCACTTGTAGGAATGGCCGCGGTCTTTGCTGCAGCGGCGAGGGCCCCGCTTACCTCCATACTTATCGTCTTTGAGATGAGCGGGGACTATCACCTGATCCTACCCCTCATGACCGCGAGTATAGTTGGATCAAGCCTTACACAATGGTTGCATCCTGATTCCATCTACACCTTAAAGCTGACCAAAAGGGGAATCCGTTTTGATCACGGAAGAGACCTTGATGTCATGCAAGGGGTCCTGGTTGAAGAAGTCATGAATCAGGCACCCATCACGGTTCATAAGGACCGGCCCCTGGCAGAGCTCTTTGCCATTTTCCAGGAAACCCATCTTTATGGCTTCCCTGTCATGGAAAATGACGAAGACCTCTATGGCATAGTCACCCTGCAGGACATGGAGCGCGCGCTTGACAGGGAGGGCGTCATGATACGTGATCTCAAGGTGAGTGACGTGGCCACGTCTGACCCTGTCACGGTCTTTCCGGATGAACCCATCTGGTCTGCCATACGCAAGATGGGGCCCAGGGATCTTGCGAGGCTTCCTGTGGTCTCGCGTCATGCTGAACAAAAATTGCTTGGGCTTATCAGCCGAAGCGATATCTTGCGGGCCTATGACGTGGGGCTATTGAAAAAGCAACAGGCCCAACACGTTCGGGAAAGAATGGCACTGCGTAAAGTCTCAGGCGTTGAATTCATCGAAGTCCAGGTAAACCCCGGTTGCGCCTGCGCGGGTAAAAAACTGGCTGAGATCAAGTTACCACAGAGTGCTACAGTGGTTTCCGTTGAGCGTGGCGGCACTGTGCTTATCCCGGATGGCGGCACAGAAATCCTGCCTGAAGACCAGCTCACAATCTTCTGTCAGACAGACCTGGCCCGGGACGTACGCATGAAGTTTGCGGATCGTTCTGATTTGACTGGGTGAAATAAGGATTTTTTTATGGCAAAAGCAAAATGTGGTTATTGCGGAAAAAGGGCTGCGAAGAGATTTTGTCCTACATTGGACAAATTAATTTGTTCCGTCTGTTGTGGCGAAAATCGTCTAAAAAATATAGATTGTGATGAGGGATGTCGCTATCTTGACAATGAACAATATCAACAAAGAGTCCGCAAAGAAAGGGAGCTGAATCTCTTATTAGAAAAAGTCTTAAAAAATGCTTACGCACCAATAAAAGACATGTACAAACCGTAAATTACTATCACCGCGCTGTGGCCAGAAGAGATTTCTTTGAAAAAATTCAGGCCAGTGCAAGTTACGACAGACCCTCCATAGAGGTTCATAGCGTCACCCAACCAAGCATAGCCAGTTTTATCATGGTCGTGTAGGGGCAGTTCCATATAAGTGCGGTTTATAGATACACTGTCCAATGCGTCCCTCATACGAATGCCCTGAGATGTCATCACAACCTCATCCGCGCCACCATTGATCAAGAGCACAGGTGGATCACCTGCATCCACGTGTGTGATTGGCGAAGCCAGCGCAGCGAGCGGGTCGTTCGAATCGAATTCCTGCATGCCCAACATATCGGCAAAAGCAGTCGCCGCTCCTATATCAATTACTCCACTAAATATGGGGTAATCTGACCACTCCCAATTTACGAAGTCGGTGGGGGTGGCAAGAGCTATTACGCCAGCAATATTTATATCATCCCAGTCAGCATAGTCGCTGCCCAAGCCATCACACCAATCTTCACCATTGTCGCCTTCGGGAACATAGGCAGAAGGGTCCTCATTCGCTGTCATTGCCGTCAACAAGGACAACTGCCCACCAGAAGATTCTCCCAAAAGAAATACGTGGCCTGTATCGATTCTGTAATCCGTGGCGTTTGCGATCAAATACCGCAATGCACAACGCACATCTTCGAGATGGTCGGGGTACTTAAGAGGTTCGCCTGTATCTGCGTCAAGAAAGCCGGTATCTGGAATGCCGTCTCCCAATCGGTGGTTGATGTTC
>JAIWEZ010000213.1:0-4120 GCA_048631945.1 Gammaproteobacteria bacterium
CTTGTTTTCCTTGACCTTGCGAATCCCGCTGTGGCGGGACTGAATTGGAAACTTACGCTTGTGCCCATTGAGTTTTTACGATTCGTGGATGGGCACTAGCTTGGAATACTTATACGCCACCGACCGGAATCACCGGAGTAGGCGGCTACACAGAGAGCATGAAAATCGAGCGTTATAGTCTGGCAGCACTGATTGTTTTTTGCATTCTTGCAGGAGGGCTCCTCGCTTATGGTTATAAACTTTTTCTATCGGCAGGCACGAAAGAAAGGCCCGAGCCCACGCCAAGCAAGTCACTCTCAAAACCGGCCAAGGTGAGGACTCATCTATATTTTTTGGATCCTGATCATCGCTTTCTCAAGGCCGAAGAACGCACCCTGGTGCAACAGGATGGGATAGTTGAGCGTGCTAGAGGAATAGTATGTGCCCTGATTGAGGGCCCGGAGGGTGAATTCCTGCCCACCGTTCCAGCCGAAACAAGGCTTTTAGCACTTTATGTAACCGAAGACGGTATTGCCTATGTTGATCTTGACAGAGCGATCAGCGAGAAGCATCCCGGTGGTAGCTTGTGCGAGATGTTCACGATATTTTCTATTGTCAATACCATGGCCCTCAATATCCCGGAGATAAATGCTGTCAAGATCCTGATCGAGGGGCGTGAGGCCAAAACACTGGCAGGTCACATAGATATCCGATTTCCTTTTCGACCTGACATACTTATGATAAAATAAAAAGTAACTGATTTCGGAGTACTTATCTCTCACAGAGCCCACAGAGCCTCAGAGTTTTTGAGGTGAATCCTTGAGAGGATGATTCACCTCAAATTGCTATCTTGGTAACGCAGGAATTTGTGTCTCAATATAAACGCCTCTTTAGGGGCTGATTATTTGGCCTGATTTTTCCACTCAAAAAATCAGGCCAAGGAATTATCTCAGTGGTCTCTGCGTGCTCGAGCGCCTGCAAGGCGCGGGCGAGAGAGCCCACATTGCCCTATTTTCCACAACATTTCTTGTACTTCTTTCCACTGCCGCATGGGCAGGGTTGATTGCGGCCGACTTTCTTCTCGGAGCGTCGTACCGGCTGCCTGGCAACCTCTCCACCGTGTGAAAAGACAAGCTTATCCTTTTCAGCCTTTTCCCTTGCGGCCATCTCCTCGGGTCGAGCGATCTGGACACGAAACAGAAACCTAACTGTCTCCTCCTTGATGCGTTCAATCATGTCCATGAACATCTCAAACCCTTCCTTCTTATAAACCACCAGCGGGTCCTGCTGAGCGTAACCGCGGAGCCCTATGCCTTCTTTCATGTGATCCATGGCAAGAAGATGCTCCTTCCAGAGATTATCCACGACCTGAAGCACGATCATCTGTTCCAGGTGCCTAAACTCTTCAGCCCCAAAGGCAGCCTCTTTGTCTTCATATCCCTTTACGGCGGCTTCAAAGATCAACTCAGCAAGTCCGTCCCGAGTAAGGCCGTCCATGGTATCGAAGTCTACCTTGAGATGGAGACCGAACTGGAGATAGGCAGCCTCTTTTAGTCCTTTCCAATCCCATTCTTCAGGGAGCACCTTTTCATCTGCAAATCCGTCAGTGACCTTTTCCGACAACTCCCTTATCATCTCCTCAATAGCGGGTTTAAGGCTTTTGCCGGCCAATGCCTCACGCCGTTGTTTGTAGATCACCTCGCGCTGCTGGTTCATAACATCATCGTATTTCAGAAGCTGTTTCCGTATTTCAAAGTTGTGGCCCTCTACCTTGCGCTGGGCATTTTCAATGGCCTTACTGATCATGCCGTGTTCAATCGGTTCACCTTCTTCCATGCCAAGGCGTTCCATGATCGAGGACATACGCTCACCACCGAATATTCGCAGAAGATCATCCTCCATGGCGAGATAAAATCGTGAGGAGCCCTGGTCTCCCTGGCGACCGGATCGGCCCCGCAATTGGTTGTCAACACGCCGGCTTTCATGTCGTTCGGTCCCAATAATGTGAAGACCCCCGAGTTCCTTAACCCCTTCTCCGAGTACAATATCTGTACCGCGGCCAGCCATGTTGGTGGATATCGTCACGTGTCCTTTTTGCCCTGCATTGGCCACAATTTCGGCCTCCCGTTCGTGGTTCTTGGCGTTTAAGACCTCGTGCTTGATCTTTAACTTGGTCAGCATTCGGTTCAGCTTTTCCGACTTATCAATGGAAATAGTCCCCACGAGCACGGGCTGTCCCTTGTTGTAAAGTTGCTTGATTTCCTCAGCAACGGCCTTGAATTTTTCAGCTTCAGTTTTGTAAATAACATCTGGATATTCGAGTCGCATCATCGGTTCGTTGGTCGGGATGACGATCACATCCAGGTCATAGATTTTTTTGAATTCCGCGGCCTCGGTGTCGGCCGTACCGGTCATGCCGGCCAATTTATCATACATCCTGAAGTAGTTCTGGAAGGTGATGGTTGCCAATGTCTGGTTTTCCCCGGCCACAGTCACACCCTCTTTGGCCTCAACAGCCTGATGCAATCCGTCACTCCAACGTCTGCCGGGCATCATTCGACCGGTGAACTCATCCACGATGATAACTTGCCCGTCCTTGACTACGTACTGGACGTCCTTACTAAATAACCAGTAAGCCTTGATCAACTGTCGCGTGATATGAAACCGCTCGGAGGCTTCACGATAGAAAGCCTCGGCCTTACGGCGCTGTACTCTTTTTTCCGTGCTGGTCGACTGATCGTCTTCGTCGATCTTTCGCAACTCTTCGTCGAGGTCGGGTACGATATAATCATCAGCGTGGCCCCCATAGATGAGTTTGAGCCCTTTTTCTGTGAGTTCTACCAGGTTTTGATTCTCATCAATGGTGCAAAAGAGGTCTTGATCAATCTGGGGAAGCAATTTCTCGGTGGAGAGCTGACCCTCGAGTTTCTCTAGTTTTTTCTTCAAGGCGGGCCGCTTGGCAATCAGGTCCAGAAATCGCGGATTCTTGGGACCTCCCCGTTTGGCCTTTAGCAAAAGTTCAAGAACGCCATCTGCCTCGCCTTCTTCCTCAAGTCCTTTGAAGACGCTATCCAGTATGGTGTGCAAAAGGCGGTCCTGGTGTTGTTTAAGCTTGATTACCTGCGGTTTTACTTCCTCATACAGTCTATCGCCGGTGTGTTCAACAGGGCCTGAAATAATCAGTGGAGTCCGGGCCTCATCGATAAGGATACTGTCCACCTCATCCACAATGGCATAATTGGGCTCCCTTTGAACCATTGATTCCAAGGCGAATTTCATGTTGTCACGCAGGTAGTCAAACCCGAACTCGTTGTTCGTTCCGTATGTAATGTCAGCGTTGTATGCTTCCTGGCGTTGGGAGTCGTCCAATCCGTGGACAATCGTGGCGACCGATAGGCCCAGAAAACGATATATACTGCCCATCCACTCGGTGTCACGCCGGGCTAAGTAGTCATTTACAGTCACCACGTGCACGCCTCGGCCGGTCAGGGCATTCAGATAGGCTGAGAGCGTGGCTGCCAGTGTTTTTCCTTCACCGGTTTTCATTTCAGCGATTTTTCCCTGGTGGAGTACAATGCCACCAATCAGTTGAACATCAAAATGGCGCATATTTAACGTACGCACCGAGGCTTCGCGGACAACTGCAAATGCCTCTGGAAGGAGTTCATCCAGGGTAGCGCCCTGGTCAATCCGCTCCTTGAAAGCTTGTGTCTTCGCTCTTAACTGATCATCACTCAAGGTCTGGATTTCCGGTTCCAGGGCATTAATTTGTTCAACGACCGGTTTAAACTTTTTAAGCTCTCTCTCGTTCTTGCTCCCAAATACCTTTTTCAATACATTTCCAATCATGACAAAAAAACTTCCTGTTTGGGATTTCGGATTTCGGATTTTAATTTTAATTCCGCAGTCCGCTATACAACACTCCAGCACTTCGAGACTTAGATTGGTGCGGATAGCTTGGTATTTGCAGTATACCAAAGAATCCGGACGCTAACAAAGGAATTTTGTAAGAGTTTAGCTTTTTGAAAAAGGCCAGATTTTACTCACTCCTGTGAGCCATTTTGGGATTCATGAATCGCTCCACTAAATTGCAAAAACTCGGGCTAACGCACTCAAACAGTTTGCGATTTTGACGTTCCGC
>JAIWEZ010000214.1:0-4119 GCA_048631945.1 Gammaproteobacteria bacterium
TCACCTGGGTGGCCGTAGTAACGGGACGTTACGATGTGATTGCCGAGGTGGTTGTCAATGGCGGCATGGCAGACCTGTATCGGCTCACAACTGATATTATCCCCCAGGTAGGAAATATCGCCAAGAGCGAGACGTTCGTTATCATGAAATCAAAACGTAAATGGGTCTGCTTGCCAGAGGGATTGAAGAACTGGTAAGAATCTCAAAAAAGATACGGATTGAGAGGACAAGTTGAAAGTTGCTGTGCTTGGCGGTCTGGGGTTGCAGGGAAAGGCCGCTCTGGCCGACCTGGCCCGGAGCAAGGACGTCACAGAGATTATTTGTGCTGATCTTGAACCAAATGCACTGGGCAAGATGGCTGACTTCCTCGATGTGGGCAGGGTAACCCCGGTTAAGGTCGATGCCTCGTCTAAGGATTCTCTGGTGTCTGTGCTCAGGCAGGATGTGGACGTGGCCATAGATCTACTGCCCCTCCCTCTGATGCCAAACGCATTCGAAGCGGCCATCGAAGCCGGGGTCGCTCTGGTTAGCACCAACTACGCCAATACGGTCCGACATCTCCACGACCGTGCCGTGGAGGCCGGTGTTTCACTTATGCCGGAATGCGGCCTGGACCCAGGAATTGACCTGATCATCTGCGGTCATTATGTCACGCAGTTTGATGAAGTTTACGTTCTTAACTCCTATTGCGGTGGATTTCCTGAGACCAAGGCCTGCGATAACCCGCTTAACTACAAAGTGACCTGGAACTGGGATTTGGTCCTGGGCACCCAGAAGCGGGAATCGGTCTTTGTCAAAGATGGACGCAGGTTAATCGTCCCGGCCGCAGACCAGCACGACAACGAGATGATCCACCAGATAGATTTTCCTGATCTGGGCAAACTTGAGGCAGTCCCAAACGGTGACGCTGTTTTCTACACTGATCTCTTGGGCGTTACCGACACCATTCAAGAGACCAGACGTTACGCCCTGCGGTGGCCTGGATGGTGTGCATTCTGGGCGCCCCTGAAGAAGCTTGGCTTCCTTTCGGATGATCCGGTTGATGGTTTGGGTTGCAAAGTGAGCCCCCGTCAATTCCTTGTAAAGCTCATGGGACCCCAGCTCCAATACAGGGATGATGAGAAAGATATAGTGGCCATGCACAACGTCTTTAAAGGCGTTAAGGACGGACGGAAGAAGTCCATTGTTGTCAACCTGATGATTGAAAGGGACCTCGATACGGGTCTGTTTGCCATGAACCAGGGCGTTGGCTACCCTGTCAGCATCGTAGCGAAAATGATCGGTAGCGGGCAGATAAAGAAAAAAGGTATCCTTTCGCCCGCCATTGATATACCCTATGAGTCGTTCATGGCTGAGCTGGCTAAACGGGGCATCGAGGTGGAAGAAGAAGTGAGTGAGGAGGTTTGATCTGTTTGAAATAGAGCGTATAGGTGGCCGATGGCAGTCAAGGGTGATTGCCTGAGGCAGAAATGTACCATTAACTTTAACCAATAGAAAAGGAGGATAGGATTATGAAGTTTAGAAAATGTTTGATGGCTTTGGTAGCAGTTGTTCTGGCGATTGGCTTGGTGTCGGCGGTAAACGCGGGCACCCTCGATGACATTGCCAAGCGGGGAGAACTCCGGGTCGCATGTCAGACCCAGGGCCCCCCATTTAGTTTTATCGATAAAAAGGGAGAGAGGTCTGGTAGCTCGGTTGATTTCTGCCAATTAATGGCCAAGGAGATGGGGGTTAAGGTCAAGTTCCTGAACTATGACTGGGACGGTCTAATTCCTGCACTTCTCTCCAAGAAGGCTGACATGTTGGCGGCCGATATGACACCGACCCTTAAGCGGGCTATGAAAATCGCCTTTAGCACCCCATACATATACACGGGTGCCGTGGCCTTCGTAAAGCAGAACAGCCCCATAAAGTCCTTTGAGGATTGTAAGCAACCTGGTATGAAGATCGCTGTTTTGCTGGGGTCCACCGGTGAAAATATCGCCCGGAAGGCCTTTCCCAAGGCGGAAATCAAATCCTATAAAGGCGGCGGTCCGCTGCTGATCGACGCCGTATTGAAAGGTCGCGCGGATTTCGGTGTTAACGATGGTTCGGCCGTTCGAGGACAGGTCGCCAGTTTTCCGCCCAACAGCGCCCGCATCCTTCCAGGTCAACTGTCCAAGGAGCCCTTGTCGTTTGCGGTACGTTATAACTCGCCTGATCTGCTTGAATGGATTAATCTCTTTTTTCTTCATATCAGCCTGGACGGTCGTTTGGACAAAAACCTGAACTACTGGGTCAATAGCCTGGACTGGAAGAAAGACCATTAGGAAAACCATCTAAGTAGTCTCAATCACTTCAGGTGTGGGCCGGTTAACCCGGCTCACACCTTGTTGCCCCTGACCCATGACAACTATTCTCACGGGTAAAGAAAATGCTTGAAACTTTCAATTTCAGGGTCATTTTAGAGTATATGCCACTCTATTTTAAGTGCTTTTCGGCCACGCTCTGGCTCTCCGGAGCAGGGCTGGTGGGGGCACTGCTTTTGGGAACTGTGGCTTGCGCCATGCGCTTAAGCCAGTCAAGGATAGTCTCCCTCATTGCCGGAGTCTATATAGAAAGTATCCGTTCGACACCATTGCTGGCCCAAATTTACTTTTTCTATTTCGGTCTCCCATCCCTGGGAATTATGTTTTCTGAAGAGGTCACTGGCATTTTTGCTTTAACCTTAAACAGCGGAGCCTATATGGCGGAAATTATCCGGGCCGGTATTCAGTCTATTCCGCACGGGCAGATTGAAGCAGGTATTGCCTCTGGTCTGAATTACTTTCAGCGCATGCGCTACATCATTTTGCCCCAGGCACTCGGAGTGACAATTCTCCCCCTGTTAGGGCAGGCCATCGTCCTGGTTAAGGACTCATCTTTGCTCTCACTCATTTCGATTATGGAGCTGACCCGGGCGGGTCAGATATTAACCTCCGAACGTTTCATGCCGGCCGAAGGTTTCCTGACCACGGCGGCCTTTTATCTTATTATCTATTATATGCTCAAGGGTTTCTCCAGTTGGGTTCAGAAGCGGCTGATCTTCCGGGAAGCTTATTGAAAAGCGGGGAACTAAGATATGTGGGGTTTTTATTTCGGGCAACTTATAGACAGCCTGCCGATTTTCCTCAAGGGTCTATGGATAACCGTGTCTGTTTCCGGCCTGAGTCTTATTGCCGGGAGCATAATAGGCTTTTTTTGGGGGATCATTAGGGGCGGTAAGGGCAGAATCCTGCGCCGGTTGATTGGCGCGTGGGTGGACCTTATTCGCGGTACGCCATTTTTGGTCCAGATTTTTGTTATCTTCTTTATCTTCCCGGAGGCGGGAATCAATTTGGAGGCATTCCCGGCCGCGGTTATTGCCCTGACGAATCTTGCGGCCTGTTTCATTTGTGAGATAGTTGCGGGCGGTATCCAGGCTGTTCCGTCCGGACAGAAAGAGGCTGCGACCGCTTCAGGCCTTTCTGCTTATCAGAGACTTAGATACGTAATCCTTCCCCAGTCCATGCGTACCATTTTACCTCCTCTGGTCGGACAGTATGTCTTGATCATCAAGGATTCGTCCATTGTTTCTGTTATCGGTGTAATTGATGTCACCCGTGCAGGCTGGCTGACAGTTCAGCGCATCCCGGAAGGTGTCCTGGTATTTGGCCTGGTTGGCATATTGTATTTCGTCATCTGTTATCCTTTGATCCAGTTGTCAAGCAACCTTGAAAAACGGATGACTATAGTGGCCACCAGGCTCTAATTCAAAATAGAAATCCACGTCCTGGATTTTTTCAATAAGATGCGCCATTTATTTTACGGGTACCGACAGGCAGGCCGATAAAAATTTTAACTTAACGAAGGGTACTCTTCTCAATAAGTCCAGGCATTCCGGCTTCTTCCCCCTTTTGCAAAGGGGGATTGAGGGGGATTTTTCTAATACAGGCTGGACTTATTGAGAACTTACAACGAAGGGGAGTAACAGTATGATAACATTCTCAAATGTCAACAAGTGGTTTGGGGATCTACATGTGTTAAGGGATATCAACCTGAGCGTAGGGGCTGGTGAGGTGATGGTGGTTTGTGGCCCGAGCGGTTCAGGGAAGAGCACCT
>JAIWEZ010000215.1:0-4099 GCA_048631945.1 Gammaproteobacteria bacterium
ACGTTGGACGTTCGATGTTCGACGTTCATCTTTCAAAACAATTCCGTACGGCATAAATGTCACCTGTGAACGTTTACAAAACAACTTAGCGCTTATGGAGCGAAGCCCTTAACCCTGTTATTTCAAGGCATCAAATACCGCCTGGGCTGCCTGGTGTGTCATGCCTGGAACAGCAGCAAGCTCTTCAACAGAGGCACCCTTGATGCGTTTCAAGCTGCCGAAGTGCTTAAGGAGGCGCGTTCTGCGCCTGTGTCCGATCCCGGGTATATCCTCCAGTACAGAACGATGTCGGGTCATCAGCCGGCGTTTGCGTTGATAGGTTATGACCGATCGGTGGGCCTCATCCCTGATCCTTTGTAGAAACAGTAGCACCTGTGCATCTTTTTTGAGGTTTACAGGGTTTTTTCGTCCTGGTTTGTATATCTTGTCTTCGGTCTCACTGCGCTCCGGATCTTTTTTGGCGATCCCGATCAGGTCAAATGAGCCGTAAAGCCTCAAAGTCTTGAGCACTGCAACGGCCATGTTGAGCTGACCTTTTCCTCCATCCACCATGAGCAGGTCCGGCAGGGGCTGTCCGGCATCCACCTTTTTGTAGCGCCTCGTAAGAACCTCTGACAGCATTGCATAGTCATCCCTGCCCGGTGCCCATTTGATTCGGTATTTCCGATATGCCGCCGGAGCCGGCCTCCCTTGTTTAAAGACCACCATGCTTCCTACCCCATCACTGCCGCCCAGGTTGGAAAGGTCAAAACATTCTATGCGCTCAGGGCGTCGCCCCAAAGCCAGCCGTCTTTGAAGCCGCTCCAGAAGCTCCTGATCGGCCATGGCAGCATCAAGCTGTTCCTTCAAGCCCTTCCTGGCATTTTGATCCGCCATTCGAACAAGCCCGGCCTTCTCACCCCTTTGAGGCATCATGATCCGAACCTGCTCGCCTTTCAGATCGCTCAGCCATTCTTCAAGAAGGGCTTTATCCTCGGGTGGAGCGGGCAGCAGGACCTCTTTCGGTATAAAAGGAGCCTTGTCATAGTATTGCTTCACGAATGCGGTGATCATTTCTGCATCAGAGACGACGCTCTCTGAAAGATAGAACGGCCGGTTCCCCAGCAAGAACCCGCCCCTGACAAACAGGACCATCATAAGTGCCGCTTTGCCCTTTCTGGCCATGCCCAGCACGTCACGGTCCTTAAAATCTGTAGTGGTGGCCACCTGCTTTTCCAGGGTCCTTTCTAGGGCAAATAGCCTGTCCCTGTGGGCTGCCGCTGCCTCAAAATCCTCCCGGGCCGCAGCAGACTCCATCTGTTTCCTCACATTCTTTATCAGCTCCGGTGTCCTTCCTTTCAAGAACATAGCAACCTCTTCAACCACCGCCTGGTAGACCTCCGGCGCTACAGGCAGGCTGCACGGTCCAAGGCAGAGTCTCATCTGGTAGTTCAGGCAGGGTCGCTCTCGGCGCTTGAGAGCCCTGCTCTTGCACTTGCGGATCTTAAAGGTGCTGTGGATCACTTTCAGGGTCTGTCGCACGGCACCGGCAGAGGGAAAAGGGCCAAAATAGAGGGCCCCGTCCTTTTCAATCTTTCGAGCAACAGTCAGGTTGGGATAGGGACGTTTTACATCAAGCCGCAGGCACGGATAGCGTTTGTCATCTTTGAGGATAACGTTGTAGCGGGGCTGGTGTCGTTTGATCAGATTCGACTCAAGGATGAGGGCTTCTTTTTCCGTGTTGGTAAGTATTGTTTCAAAGTTATCTATCTTTTCAATCAGCAGTTTCGCCTTCAAATCCTTGTGGCCTGTATTGCTGAAATAGGAACCAACACGTTTTTTCAGGTCTCTTGCCTTGCCCACATAGAGAATGTGGCCTCCGGCATCCTTCATGAGATAGACGCCGGGCGAGGTGGGAAGGTTTGCAAGTCTTTCTAAGAATCCTTTCTTCATTGCTTTTACCCGTTTTGCTTCACACCAACAGGGTAGAACTAGATAACCACAATGTCAATATTTCAAGGCGTTACATGTCACAAGGTCCCTTCTTGTCCAATACAAATGATCGATGCTACGCGTTCACAGAGAATTGGTCGGCGGACCCGATAGTGCCAGATGAAAAAGGGGATGAAGATTCAGAAATAAATTGACAGGCAATCCCGAAATTGTTAGGTATATTTAAATCTTCCATAGATGTAATCGGGGCCGTTAGCTCAACTAGGCAGAGCAGCTGACTCTTAATCAGGAGGTTATAGGTTCGATTCCTATACGGCCCACCATCAAAAATTAGCTCTCCTTTATTGGCCATAAATGGGGCGTTTTCACGCCCCATTCGAGTCAATTAGAACAGTAGACAGGGTAATTACTTTCTCCTCTAACCTTATGGCTTCCCCGGACTACCCTTTACAGTATAGAAAGTAACTTCTCAATAAGGCAGGGCATTCCAATAGGCTTCCCCTTTGAAAAAGGGGGATTGAGGGGGATTTTCCCCAAAGTAGCCCGGACTTTTTGAAAAGTTACTATAGAAAGAGCTAACCGACTAATATCCTGGAATATATATCAGACAAAATGCAGGTTTTCACCAGGCCTACTCTCGTTGATGTAGGCCGATCTGGCCCAACCGGCCAAGAAACCGGCCAGAATTAACGCATATTTGTGAAATTTGAGTTGCCAAAAGGTCAAAAAACTGTTATTTAACAGTGCCTTATGAAGGTATGCAAACCGGCCAGGAAAGATAAAGATCCCCCTACATAACCTGTCACCCGTTTTGCCTGTGTGGCATATGTGGTCAGCCCTTGACTTCTGAACAGGAAACTGCATTGTGTCCATCCAGAGTTTCCGGATGGACACTACTTTACAGAGGAGATTTAATGAAAACGAGACACCAGATCATATTCCAAGACTCAAAAAACATGAAAGGCGTCGATTCAGAAAGCGTCGATTTAGTAGTTACCTCACCACCCTATCCAATGATTGAAATGTGGGATGAAATGTTCGTTGCTCAAAACCGAGCGATAAGCGAGGCATTAAGTAAGGAAAAAGGCCCGGATGCCTTCGAATTGATGCACAAGGAACTCGATGCCGTCTGGAATGAGCTTTATCGAATACTAAACAAAGGTGGTATCGCCTGTATCAACATTGGAGATGCAACAAGAACTATAGACGGAGATTTTGTGCTGTATCAAAACCATGCCAGAATCTTAACCCACCTGCTTAAGATAGGCTTCTCTTCCCTTCCGGTCATCTTGTGGAGAAAACAGACCAATGCACCTAACAAATTCATGGGATCGGGAATGTTGCCACCAAGTGCTTACGTTACCCTGGAACACGAGTTCATCCTGATATTGAGAAAAGGCTCAATGAGAGGGTTCAAGACCGCCAAGGAGAAGCAAATCAGACGAGAAAGCGCCTTCTTCTGGGAGGAGAGAAATGTCTGGTACTCAGACATCTGGTTGGATCTAAAGGGAACAGCCCAAAGCTTGAATTATGAACAGATGAGGTTGAGAAGCGCTGCCTATCCCTTTGAACTTCCGTATCGATTAATAAATATGTTCTCTGTGAAGGGCGATACGGTTCTAGACCCTTTTCTTGGCACGGGGTCTACAACATTGGCTGCAATGGCTGCCTGTAGGAACAGCGTCGGATTTGAAATTGAACCGAGCTTCCGGAATCCCATTGTTACCCAAATGGATACGATCGTAGCATTTTCAAATGAGCAGATCAGGAATAGAATCAAGAACCATATTGGTTTTGTCAAAGAGAGGTTTAAGACAAAGGGTGCTTTCAAACACATGAATAAACAGTATGGATTTCCAGTCGTGACCAACCAAGAAAAGGAACTCCTTTTGAATCAACTCGTGTCGGCCTCGCAAATCAGTGATGGTGTTTTCGAGGTCTCTTATTCAGAAAAGCCCCAGGAAGAATTCTGTGGGGATTGGCATAACTTCATGTTACCGCAAGCAGACAAGCAGATGCCCAAGAAGCGCAAGTCGAAAAGGACCTCAGATAAAACCGTCCAACTAACCCTGTTTGACCAAAATTAGAACCCAACGGCAAAGACTCTTTTCAAAGGTCACAGTGAAGCTTAGGGCTCGCGCAAAAATAACTTACCATTTTGGCATCC
>JAIWEZ010000216.1:0-4080 GCA_048631945.1 Gammaproteobacteria bacterium
GTTTTGCCAGGGGAGGCAAATACGAGGTCAATTTGACTAATTTAAATGAACTCGTTGCGAAGAGTTGCGAAATGTATGGTCGCACCCACAAGGCAATAAAGATTCATACCAAACACCAGAAGGAGCTCTGGTCGGTCGAAGTAGATCGGGCGCAGATTGATCAGGTGTTGTTAAACCTTTATGTCAATGCTTGGCAGGCCATGCCAAATGGGGGTAACCTCTATGTTGAAACAAGCAATGTGGTGCTTGATGAAAACCATACCAAGCCCTTTGAGATAAGACCCGGTGATTATGTAAAAATATCCGTCACCGACACTGGTGTGGGTATGGATAAGGAAACCCAGCAGAGGGTATTTGACCCCTTTTTCACTACCAAAGAGGTGGACCGCGGAACCGGCTTAGGTCTTTCTTCTGCATATGGAATCATCAAGAATCATGGTGGGCTCATTAATGTGTACAGTGAAGAGGGGATGGGTTCCACCTTTAACATCTATTTGCCGGCTACGGACAAACAATTTCCGCTAGCAGAAAAAAGAGACCCTGAGAAGGAGGAAACATTAACTGGAACAGAAACACTGCTTCTCGTAGATGATGAGGATATGATTCTCACAGTTGGCGAGGAGATACTCAAGCAAATGGGCTACGAGGTATTGCTGGCCAAAAGCGGTAGAGAAGCAATAGAGGTTTACAGGAAACACAGGGACGAGATTGATCTCATTATTCTCGATATGATCATGCCGGACATAAGTGGTGGAGAGGCCTATGACAGTATGAAACAGGAAAACTCAGAGATCAAGGTCCTTCTTTCAAGCGGCTATAGCATAACCGGCCAGGCCTCCAAAATCTTGGAGCGGGGCTGTGATGGCTTCATTCAGAAACCGTTCAAAACCAAGGAGCTGGCAGGAAAAATAAGGCAAATCCTGAATAAAGCGTCGTTCTGACCGTATTTGGCCTTAAAATGACATTTTTGGGGCTGAAACCATCCTTTTAAGAAAGTAGAATAGGTCCGACTTTCCTAATGACTTTTCCTGAATGTTGGAATATTATACAGTCTGTGAATAGGTTGTAGAATTTCCAAAGACATTCAAACTCAATACTGAAAAACAACTAGTGATTTATACTGTCACCTTGAATCCTGCTTTGGATCGAGCCATTGTCGTAGATCATCTGCTGCCGGATGAGACAACGCGTGTCCTCTCTGATACCCACTATGCGGCAGGCAAAGGCATTGATGTTTCCAGGGTCATTAGAGAACTGGGAGGCAAGAGCGTTGCTCTGGGCCTTGTTGGCGGTTATGATGGCTTACAGTTGGAGGGATTACTCATCAATGCCGGAGTCTTGATCAGCTTCACCAGAATTTCCAGTGAAACTCGCACCAATATTATTCTTAAGGAGAAGGCTACAGGCCATCAACACTTGATCAGTGCGGCCGGGCCAGAAATCAAGGCCTTAGAAATAGCAGAATTTTATCAGCATATCGGTCAAATTCACGATATGGATTACCTGGTCCTGAGCGGCAGTCTCCCGCGAGGTGTAACCCCCAATCTATACGGGCAACTTATCCTGGCCTGCAGGAATAAGAATGGCTTCATAGTTTTGGACGCGGACGGCTTGGCGCTCAAAGAATCTATTGAATATCTGCCCACGTGCATTAAACCCAATCATTTTGAGCTTTCTCGGCTTGTAGGAAGGAAATTGATAAGCGAGTCGGAACTTATTGCCGCCTGCGAAGAAATCCATCAGAAGGGGATTCCGTATGTTCTTGTTTCCAGGGGAAAAGAGGGGTTGCTCCTTTCCACAAGGGAACAGAAGATTAAGGCTGTCGCCCCGCCAGTACAAGAAGACAGCACAGTAGGGGCCGGTGATTCTGCTGTGGCTGGGTTTGTACTAGCCCATTCCCAGGGCCGTGATCTAACAGAATGCGTCAGGCTTGCCTGTGCGGCCGGCACAGCTACCGCTCAAACGCCCGGCACCGAACTCTGCCACTATGCTGATGTGGAAAAACTCTCTCCACTTGTCAAGATTACAAATTTGTGATTTCGCTAAAAAGAACTCATTGACGACTCCATTCCGGCCATTTGAGGGCGTTAGCCCGAGTTTTACAATTTTTAGCGAAGCAAGTATAGAACTTTCAAAAATGGACAACCAGACCAAGGAAAAGGGTTTTGAAACAATTCTAAGCAAAGCAAAACTTAGTATGCCGAGGAGCCAGGCCAATGTCGACTATTCGTTCCCTTGAACTTAGCGACCGACCTACCATAGAAGCTTTTCTGCAGAGGTATCCTCCGGAGATTTCTGAACTGACCTTCAGCAATCTTTTTGTATGGCGCAATTCTAGACCTATCTGTTTTGCGGAAGTTGACGATTCCATCGTCTTTGTAGTCAACCCAGCCAAGGATGGTGCCAAGCAGAAAGTAGTCTTCGGCCAACCTGTGGGTGAAACCTCGCCATTGGCCGTTGCAAGCTCCCTCGACGTGCAGGTGGCAGGCTTTGTACGCATTGGCGGGCAGGCTGCCGATCCCTTGCGCGAAGCAGGCCTTCACGTGGAGGCTGACAGGGACAATGCGGACTACGTATACCGCACAACCGATTTGGCCGAACTTTCCGGTCACCGCCTTCACAAGAAACGGAATCTTGTCAAGCAGTGTCTTTCAGCCTATCCTTGCGAGTATGAGCCCATCATACCGGAGCTAATTGATGAATGCTCTGAGATGCAGGACCGATGGTGCAAGGCAAAAGAGTGTGGGCGCAACCCTGGTCTGTGCGATGAGTATATTGCTATTCGGGAGACTTTCTCCCACTATCAAGACCTGAGGCTGATCGGCGGCGCGATCCGAATTGATGGGATCATCCAGGCCTATTCCATTGTTGAGGAACTGAGCCCCGGCACTGCCGTGTGTCACTTTGAAAAGGCGATGCCCGAATTCCGCGGTCTCAGCCAGCTTGTCAATCAGTGGCTTGCCAAGTTCGCCCTGAGCGAATTCGAGTTTGTTAACCGGGAGCAAGATCTGGGTATTCGGGGTCTGCGGCAGGCAAAAGAAAGTTATTACCCTAACCATATGGTTCATAAATTCAACGCATGGTTTCCTTTTGCTAGTTCCGACATGATCCAAGTTGTTGAGCCTCACCGGTGTGACAAGGATGACGTGTTAAAGGTGTGAGTTTGACTCAATTGAGGTTTAAGCAATCTCATGAGAATAGCAGTTGTCTCAGATATCCACGGTAACCTTGAGGCCTTGAAGCAGGTTCTGGCAGACATTGATCAGTCCGGTGTAGACAGCGTGGTTTGTCTAGGGGATAATATCGGGTACGGACCTGAACCTGAGGGGGTCGTTAATCTGATTCGAAAACGAAACATTCCATCTGTTATGGGTAATCACGAACTGGCCATCGTAGAGCCTATGTATGTGGACAGGATGAATCCCACGGCCCGCAGATCACTACTTCTGACCCAAAAGTTCATATCCCAAGACACCCTGGAATACATAAAGAGCTTAAAGACATCTTTGGTCTTTCACGAAAGCCTGTGTGTACACGGGTGCCCTCCGGATTCTGTCACCAAGTATTTGTTTGAAGTGTCAAGGGCGGGCCTAGAGCAAATCTTTCGTTCCATTAAGGAAAAAATCTCTTTTGTGGGCCATACTCATGTCCTGGAAGTCATTCAATTTGACGGCAAAGAGATTACTCGCAGCCGATTGTCTGAGGGTCTTTTCCCCCTGCAAGCAAAACATCACTACATCATAAACGCTGGAAGCGTTGGTCAGCCTAGAGATGGCGACAACAGGGCCAAGTACGTAATCTGGGACACCACATCGCGTCACGTTGATGTGAGGTGTCTTGCTTACGATATTGCCAAGACCGCATCCAGGATCCTTGAGCTTGGGTTCCCGGAGTATAATGCCCAACGTCTCTGGTGAGTTACTACGGGGAGCATTAAATTGTTTGCATTTCATGTCTTAACCACCCACTCCCCTTCGGCGTTGCTCAGGATCGTTAGAGACGCTGAGAACGCAGAGGGAGATTACTTTTTCCTGATCGGGAGATGACGATCAGGAAAAAAGCTCAGCCCTGCGGGCAATT
>JAIWEZ010000217.1:0-4075 GCA_048631945.1 Gammaproteobacteria bacterium
TAGACCCATCTGTTCGTTAAAAAATCAGGCTGTGTAGGCCCGCCAGAGGCGGGTAAACCTCTGGATATTGGGGGTCCATCACGCTGAAGACGTGACCTCCGGCATATAGCCAGTTATCAGACACGGGGACCTGGGAATCAGTGTAGTCGATATGGTATTCTTGAGCCATTGGCAGTGCATTCGCTTTGGGTGGGGGAAAAAGGGCCATTTCTGTATGGGCACTACTTAGTTTACTCCTTTTTGAGAAGCGAATAGATTCTCATGGGTTTTTCTATGCCCTTTAGTGTGGCCACCCCATAATCATACATCGGCCATAACCCCTCAATTAATCGTCTGGTTTCCTCTCCGACCAGGATATTGCCTCCTGTGGCATAATCGGCCAGGCGTGCAGCCAAATTCGTCACGGGTCCACTGGCCGTATAGGTCATCCGTGTCCCTGCAGAGCCTCTGAATCGGGTCATTCCCACCAGGGCAGTGCCGGAGTTAATTCCCATATTGACCTTGATAGGATTGATATGGAAAGCCAGCTCTTTATTAAACTCGCGGTTTCTGTCGTAGATATCAAAGGCGGCCTTGACCGAATTAACGGCGTTGGTTTTCATATCGCCTTCTTTAAAAATGACCATCAGGCCATCACCGGCTGTTTCGTTGATATCGCCATGCGAACGATGGATGGGATCGACAAACCTGGAAAACATCCTTTCAACGATCTCGTTGACTTGGGTCTCCGGCAGGGTGGCGCTGAGATGGGTGTAGCCCTCCAGGTCAAGAAACAGAACGCTCACTTCTTTTTTTTCTTTCTCTTCACTCAGGAGCTCCGGGTTCTTTTCGACGATATCTAATACTGTCCTGGGCACAAAATTTGAAAGATTCGTCAGCCTCTTGTTGATCCTTAATTTTTCTTCGCTCATCTCCCAGTACTTCTTGGCCCTCAAAATTGCGTTTCGCGCGATTTTGGAAAAATCTTCGAGCAAGAAAAAATCTTTGGGGGTAAACCGCGTTCCGGGTCTTCCAACCACACTCAGCACCACCAGGATTTCATCACCAACAAACGCAGGCACTGCTGCCTCCGGTCCGATTTCAACCAGGGAACCGTCCTTCCGCTCAATGGGATCACCTTGAGGAACTACCACCGCCTTTCTCTTTTCCATGGCCTTTTGAATGACCGGACGGCTCCTTTTGCAGGAAATGCAGTTGACTGGTCTGTCATAAAGGATACATTGAAGGGGGCGTGTATACTTTTTGGCGTCGGGGTCAAGCAGCAGGATCCGAGCCTCCATGGCGGAGGAAATCGTCTCCCGAAGCTCATCCCTTATCTTTTCGAGAATGTCGTTGATCTCCATCAACGGAGCAATTTTCTCCGCCAGACGACGCTGTGCCTTAAATCTCTCCTCGTAATATTTTTCCATATCCTTTTATTCGGGCTTTTTTTGTAATCCTCACCCAGAGGCCTCCGACCTCCGCCACTTCAGGCAATTAAAGATCCCGCATGAAGGCCACCAGATCCTTTTTTTCTTGCTCTGTTAATTTGAGTTCTTGAATCAAGTTAAAGAATTCCACTGTATCTTCCAGGGTCAACAGCCGGCCGTCGTGGAGGTAAGGTGGCGAATCCTTGATGCCTCGCAGGGGAAAGGTCTTAATAGGCCCATCTGCCGAGGCCATCCGTCCATTGATCATACGGGGGTTGTAAAAACGTTCTGTCCTCAGATTGTGCATGAGATTATCCGTATAATAAGGAGCAGGGTGGCATACAGCACATTTAGCTTTGTTGAAGAAAAGCTCTTGTCCCCGCAGTCCTGACTCGGAGGCCTTTTTCTCGTCCAACTTACCATAAATGTTCAGCTTTGGGGCTGGTGGAAAGTCAAGGATTGACTGGAATTCGGCCATGAAATGGGCCTGGCTCCCGCGTTCCAGGATGTTAGCACCCTTTTTTGTGGCAATCACCGGATCACCGTCAAAATAGGCGGCCCGCTGCTCAAATTCTGTAAAGTCCTCTATGGTCTTCAAGGCGCGTTGAGAGCCGAACAAACGCTGGATATTTACCCCACGAAGCGTTGGAATGTCCAACCGGTGCCTGAACTCTTGAGGGCGGATATCTCCTACCAGATGAGTAGCGGCATTGGTATGCCCATTGACATGGCAGTCGAAGCATGTAACACCCCTGCTGGGAAGCTCGGAACGACGGTCATTGGTCTGGTTAAACTGCTGCTGGGGAAAAGGTGTAACAAGCAACCTGAGACCCTCGATCTGCTTGGGGTTCAGGATACCATTGAACAGTTCAAAGTAATTCATAATGGTGATGACCTTCCCTTGAGACACATCGCCAAGATCAGGCCTGGTCGTCAAATAGATGGGCGGAGGAAACTCAGGCAATAGATTATCCGGCAGGTCGAGATCCAGGTCGAATCGGGTGAGGTCCCGTCTTTCCTGTTTTTCGATCTCCTCGATATGGAACTTGGGGAAGACCATTCCACCTTCCGGATGATTCGGATGTGGGAGAGGGAAGAACCCTTTGGGCCAAAGGTCCTTTTCTCGAATCTCTTCAGGCGTCATCCCGGCCAGTTCTTGCCAGGTCATGCCCTCTGGCAGTTTGGCCCGGACACCTTCCTGGACGGCCCTTATTCCTCCAGACATCATCACATCCTTGGCAGGCCGATTGCTTAAGTCATATCGTTCATTCAGTAAATCCATCTGGCGTTGCATCACTTCGGCTTTGGCAGCCTTCATGCGGGCCATGGTCTTTGCAAAGGGTTCTTTAATAACCACGGGGCTGTAACTGCTCTTTACCATGTCTTGGGCAAAAGCCACTCCCAATACCAGGAGCAAGAAGAAAAACGCTCCCAGAGTCACCCATCGATACTTGATTGCTTTTTTTCTCATTTTGCCACTCCTTTCTCTTGTGATTGATGAAAAAAACGTAACTGGTCAGGTTATCAGGTTCACGGTTCACAGTTCACGGTTAGTGATTTGGCGTATCGTAAGTGTCGCGTGAATTATGTATTCGATTCGGAATGGAAATCTTCGGCAATATGTATTGACCACCCGAAACAGCTCAACAAAACATTACTCAGCACTACAGTAATATCCCCCCCTAACGAAGTGGTACTAATCTATCACAAACCCGTTCACTACGTATACTCATTTTTCTGTCGCCTTGGCTCGTTCGTCCTGGGACATCTCGGCCAGGCGCTGTATCTCCTTCACGTCCAACTCGAGCCCCTCTGCCACGCGGCTTCCATACTCTTTGTCAGCCTTGTAGAAGAGGGCTGTCTGGCGCAACTGGATGCGCTTTTGGGCGCATTTACCGGCAGTATGTGATAATTTGGTCCGAAACGGTGAATATGGGTATGATAGGAAAAAAGGTCGGGACTGCTGCATCTTATCCGGTGAGGCAGCTATGCCCGGGACTAAGTTGCCAGGCCAAAAGGCGGCCTGTTCAGGTGTCATGATTTGCATCTCGAGTGTCCAGGGTGGGTGCTCGCCCCGCTCAATGGCCTCATACAGGTCTCGGGTGGCGTGATTAGAGTCCTCACCTGAGATACGCGTCGCCTCTTCCCTCGTAAGATTTTTTATTCCCTGGTCGGTCTTGAAATGATACTGCACCCAGAAGTACTCTCCTTTTTCATTGTACCATTTGAAGGTGTGGCTGCTGTAGCCGTTCATGTGCCTGTAGCTGGCTGGCGTACCACGGTCAGAGAACAGAATGGTCACCTGGTGGATTGATTCCGGAGTCAGCGAGAGGAAGTCCCAGAACATGTCCGGATCAGGGAGGTTGGTGGCCGGATGTCGCTTCTGGGTATGAATAAAGTCGGGGAACTTGAGCGGATCCCGGATGAAGAATACCGGGGTGTTATTGCCCACCATGTCGTAGTTACCTTCCTCTGTATAGAATTTCACGGCGAATCCCCGGGGGTCGCGCGCGGCGTCGGCCGATCCTTTCTCGCCGCCCACGGTTGAAAAACGCACGAAAGCATCGGTGCGTTTGCCGATTTCTGAAAGGAACTTGGCCTTTGTGTATTTGGTCACATCCGCTGTGACTTCGAAGTAACCGCCCGCGCCTGCACCTTTCGCATGC
>JAIWEZ010000218.1:0-4069 GCA_048631945.1 Gammaproteobacteria bacterium
TGACTTAGCTAACCCCTTGAAATCTTTATGGTGCCGAAGGCGGGATTTGAACCCGCACGGGCGTAACCCACTGCCCCCTCAAGACAGCGTGTCTACCAGCTTCCACCACTTCGGCATAGTCTGTTTAGTCAGATTTTTTAGCAGCTTCATCCCCCCCGGCCTGCTGAGGAGTTCCTTGTGCCGTATCGGCTTCCTTGGCCGCAGGTTGAACCGGAACTTCCAATGGGGCCTGCTCTGTTTGCTCTGTGGTGGGGACGGCCACCCGGGACGTGACCGACCTGATAGCCCGATGGCTCGATAGATAGGCCAGCCCTAAAGATGTGAGCATAAAGATTACAGCAACAATTGTTGTCAGTCTACTTAAGAAGGTTGATGCGCCACTGCCCCCGAACAGGGTCTGACTTGATCCCCCTCCAAAGGCTGCCCCCATATCCGCCCCTTTGCCGGTTTGCAGAAGTACAATCAATATCAATGCAACTGCCACAATAATGTGGATAATAATGACGAAACTTGACATATAAAACCGCTCCCATTCTCATGCTTTCTCATGCTTTCTCTGTGGCAGCATCTATTTATAACGAACAATACCTGCAAAGGAGTCGCCGTCAAGACTGGCCCCCCCCACCAAGGCACCGTCAATGTCGGCCATGGCCATGAGATCGCCGATATTTTCAGGTTTAACGCTGCCACCATACAATATGCGCACAGCCTTTGCAACCGAATTTCCATAAGCTGTCTCCATCCGCCCACGGATGGACTCATGCACTTCCTGGGCCTGATTGGTGGTTGCCGTCTTGCCGGTACCGATGGCCCAAACAGGCTCATAGGCCACTGTCATTTTCTGTATTTCATCCAAAGAAAAACCCTCCAGCCCTTCTTCCAATTGCTTTTGCACCACAGAAAAGGTCTGACCGGATTCCCGTTCAGCCTCTGATTCTCCGATACACAGCACAGGAATTAAACCTCCAAGGAGGGCTGCCCGTATCTTCCTGTTTACCGTTTCATTGGTCTCGCCAAAGTACTGACGCCTCTCGGAATGGCCGATTATCACGTGGCTGCATCCTGCGGCTTTTAACATGGAAGCAGATATTTGTCCGGTGTAAGCCCCTTCGGCCTCCCAGAACAAGTCTTGTCCTCCCAGGTGTATGGCGGAGCCTTGCAGTATCTCTCCCACAACTCCAAGAGCAGTAAAAGGAGGGGCAACCATGACATCCACATCCGTGATGTCTCCAACCAAGGATTTCAACCGGCTTGCCAACTCAGCGGCCTGTGGTCCGGTCTTGTACATCTTCCAGTTTCCAGCAATCATGGGTTTTCTCTCTGCCATAGTCTTGGTCTCCTTCTTAGAAGCCATTTCAAAACCCCATCTATCGCCCGATGGCTGTGTTGAGGGCCTCTTCAAAATGCTCACATACTTCCGTGTATGCTGCGCTTTATCATCGGCCCCCGCCTTGCCCTCGAACGCGATCTGAGGTTTTGAAATGGCTTCTAAGGATGAGGGAACGGAGTCGGTTCAGGTTCATGCGGTCATAGTCAATGGGTCCTTTTTTCTTTGGGGTTTCAAGGATCTTGGGAAGTCCCTTGTGCAGCGGGTCGTTCATTATGAAGGAGAAAGCATCGATTCCTATTGTTCCTTTGCCAATGTGCTCATGTCGATCTATCCTGCTTCCCAGCCC
Source organism: Gammaproteobacteria bacterium (assembly GCA_048631945.1). GTDB lineage: Bacteria > Desulfobacterota > Desulfobacteria > Desulfobacterales. The sequence goes on from JAIWEZ010000218.1 coordinate 1,677, forward strand.
CTTTTTCGCGTCGTTTAGGTGTATTGCACATAGACGATCAATGCCTATGACCCTGTCAAAGGCCTGCATGGTTTTCCGGTAGGCCTTTTTCGTACGGATATCATAGCCTGCTGCAAAGACATGGCACGTATCAAGACAAAAGCCGATCTTTTCCTCGGCTTCTACCATATTTGAAATAAGGGCCAGCTGCTCAAAGGTATAACCTAAATTCGATCCCTGGCCGGCTGTGGTTTCAAGGAGGAGCCGGCAGGTGATATCTGGTGTACGCTCAAACGTTGTATTGATCCCTTGGGCGATTCGGCGCAAGCCTTTATCTTCTCCTGTCCCCATGTGCGAGCCCGGGTGCATGACCACGAAGGGTATTCTTAGCTGAGATGACCGTATAAGCTCATTCTCAAGGGCCTTTACGGACCGGTCATATTTACTCTGTTCGGGCGACGCCAGATTGATCAAATAGGAAGTATGCGAGCAGATGGATTGTACCCCACTCTTCTTTCTTGCAACATCGAACAGCTCAATATCGTGGGACGACAGCGTTCGCTCCTTCCACGTAGTTGCATTTTTTGTGAATATTTGCAAAGCATTGCATTCATATTCGGCTGCAGTTAATATGGCCTTATGCAGACCGCCTGCAATGGAAAAATGGGCGCCAAGGAGGTCATGGCTACCGGATGTCTGTTTTGGAGGTGGATTTGCTGTCATTACTAACTCGGACAAGCCCGAACCGAAAAAGATTTGATGCTGGATCCTGGATGCTTGATACTGGATGTGTGGTTCTTGATTCTTGATTTCGGTTTATCCAGCATCCAGCGACCAGCCTAGCTTTCCTTAAACTCAGCCACCAGCTGCTGAACGGTTTGCTTGGCATCCCCGAACAGCATCCTGGAATTTTCTTTAACAAAAAGCGGATTGTCAACACCGGCGAATCCAGCCGCCATTGAGCGTTTCAGGATCATTACCGTTCTGGCCTTGTCGGCGTTGATCACCGGCATGCCGTAAATCGGACTCGACTCGATTTCTCTGGCGGCCGGGTTGACGACATCGTTGGCGCCGATAACGATGCATACGTCAACGGTTTCCATAATGGGGTTGACATCATCCATTTCAGCCAGTTGCTCATAAAGTACATTGGCTTCGGCCAGCAGGACATTCATGTGTCCGGGCATACGGCCGGCCACCGGATGGATGGCATACCGGACTTCGGCACCGTTGTTTTCAAGTATTTCTCCCAACTCCCGAACGGCGTGCTGGGCCTGGGCCACGGCCATCCCGTAACCGGGCACGATAACCACCGATCGGGCTGCTTCCAGGATATAATAAGCGTCTTCGGGTGTGATCGGCTTGGGTTCACCCTGAACGGTTGCGGACACCGCCGTGCTCGAGACGGCTTTAAGCCCGCTGAACAATACGTTGCCCAGGGAACGGTTCATGGCCTTGCACATGATGCCGGTGAGAATCAGACCGCTGGCACCGACCAGTGATCCGGCAACGATAAGCACGTTGTTTAAAATGATAAAGCCCGCCGCACATGCGGCCAGACCCGAATAACTGTTTAGCAGTGCAATCACCACCGGCATATCCGCACCACCGATAGGTATAACCCCGAAGACACCCAGTGCCAGGGACAGGGCCATAAAAAGGATAAACACCCCATACATCAGAAGCCCGGGGGGGAAGTAAATCAAAATAGCGCCAAAAATCAAGATGGCCGCAATAATGCCGATATTGAGCCAACGATGTCCCTTGACAAGAATGGATCGTCCGGATATTTTTCCGGCCAGCTTGCCGTAGGCCACCAGGCTGCCTGAAAATGCGACACCGCCGATCAGCACAGCCAGCATTACGGCCACCCGCACGAACAGGATATTGTCGGGCTGGCTGTGATAGTTTTCCCATCCTACCAGAAAACTGGCAATTCCACCGAATCCGTTTAACAATGCCACCATCTGGGGCATCGAGGTCATTTTGACGGTGCGCGCGGCAATCACGCCGATGAGAGAGCCGATCACCAGACCGCTAATGACCCAGGTATAGTCAAGACAGCACTCAAACAGCACGGCGACGATTGCGATCAGCATCCCCAGGGCTGACACCATGTTGCCCCTGCGCGCCCGCTCCGGTCGGCCGAGCATTTTAATGCCCAAAATAAAGAGAATAGAGGCCACGATATAGCCCAGGTCGATGAGTGTTTGGGAGTAGTCTGTCATTTCTTTTCCTTGCCTCGGAGTTTAAACATCGCCAGCATGCGGTTGGTGACCAGATATCCGCCGACCACGTTGACGGTGGCAAAAATAAGCGCCGCCGTACCCAGTATGGTTCCCAGCAGATCCGCACCGGAACCTGTAGCGGTTAAGGCACCCACTATGGTAATCCCGGAAATGATTTTTGGAGAC
>JAIWEZ010000219.1:0-4042 GCA_048631945.1 Gammaproteobacteria bacterium
CAATGACAAATTGCCAAAGTCTCTCACATTGAATTTTAGGCGCATTGCATTTAATTGTGCTTTGGTCTTTTTCGTTCTTTTTCTCTTTCGTGCTTTCGTCCTTTCGTGTTTTCGTGATTGTTTTTAAATTTTCTGCCATAAACAACACGTATTTTAGAACTAAGGAACTAATTGAGCGATGCTCAATCAGGTGGTATTAGGCTCGGCTGCCGTATCGATTGCGGATAAACTAAAACGACGGTCTTGTCAACAGGGGCAAGGTGTAAGACCTGTATCCCACAACAATACAATTCGAATCGATCCTGTCCGGCGGATTGGTCGTTGACAGCCACGATTGCCGTCTGATATCAAATGGGCAGTCTATAATCTGGTGAGGCGTGAATATGTTAGATTTTTCTAAGACTTTTGAGAAATACGAAGCCCTGGTTGCCGAAGTCGACAAGATCTTTTAGGCGCTCCAGAACGAACACAAGGATTGCGTTCTTTGTGAGATTCATTGCTGCGACTGCTGTTACGCCGTGTTTGATCTCACACTCATCGAATCGGTCTATATTAACTATCATCTCAATAAATCGCTCAGCAGGAAGGAACGACGGCCTATTATTAGTCGGGCCGAAAAGGCTGATCGCAAGTATTATCAGATTAAACAAAAGCTTAAAAAAATGTACATAGACCGGAGAAAGCCTTCTGAGGATGTGTTCAACCAGCTGGCCCACGAGCGTGTAAAATGTCCACTCCTCAATGATGAGGACCTATGTGATCTGTACGTCCGGAGACCCATTACGTGTAGAGTATACGGAGTTCCCACCTCGATCGGGGGAACTGCCCACATCTGCGGAAAATCCGGATTCAAAGAGGGAACGGCCTATCCCACAGTGAACCTAGATAAGATGAATGACCGCCTCTTTGAGCTCTCCGAGGCACTTCTTAAAGAGATTGGGGCGCAGCGTTCAAAGATTCATATGGGCCTTGTGCCGGTTTCTGCGGCCTTGATGACCGATTATGACGAGAAATACTTTTTGGCTTGATGCGGGAGGCACTTAGATGCGCAAGCTATCGGCTGAAGATGAAGAGAGAAAGAAATTCATTTTTGACAGCATGTCGCCCCGGCGGCAAAAGCACGTCCTTAAGAAAGAGGGCTACGACGCCTGGGACCCCTTCATTGAGCCAAAAGAGCCGATTGACATGCGAATGGATAAATCGAAGCGTACAGCTATTCAGTTGGCCCGAGAATTTCTTTCCACCTGGAGTGCGGAAGAGTACAGCAACGCCTTTGGCGAAGGGGCCTGGGAAATCTGTCTTGGAATCATTAACGATGACGATCGGTATAAGGGGATGTACGAATTTTCCTGTTGGTACCGTGAGTTTCAAACCCGGACAAGCCGGGATTGAGGGATTGCAAATTTAGGCCCGCCCTGGCGCGACAGGAGTTAGAGAATGTCCCCGGAGGAAACCCCCGGTCTGGGCCAGGGAATTGACGGAATGGTCCCTATCTTAATTCCTGAATCCCTTAATTCCTCAATTATTTGTCAGTATTGAATGGTAGTATTCATAAATATTATCTGCCAGAAAAAACACGAATTTCATGCCTATGTCTGGCTATTTTCTGTTTATTCATGTCAACTTGTTAGCTCCCCTCAACTCCCCGGACACTATCCCCATATCTGAAGCCACCATCCTGGCCCATTTGAAAAACCATGGGTTTTCCGGACAGATCTTAGGAGACTTCGCTGACGGCCCCCTCAAGCCCGGGGTTTTGGCAAAGGTCATTCAGACGACCCAACCCCTTGCCATCGGCTTCACTGCATACCAGGAAAACATTGAGCAGATAAGGCTCTGGGCCCGCTTTGCAAAGAAGTTGTCTCCAGCCATCAAAATCATCATAGGTGGGCCCCAGGTGACCTTTATGCCTGCTGAGGCGTTGAGGCACATGCCGGAGGTCGATTTCCTTTGCAGGGGCGAAGGGGAGGATGTCATGTTGGCACTTGCCCAGGCTCTCGTCGAGGGATCAGGCACTGCCCGCTTGCCCGGCCTATGTTTTTTGCAGGGAGATGATGTCATAGAGACCGGTCCTGCATCTGGTGCGAAAGACCTGGACACTTACGCCTCTCCTTATTTGATGGATCTCGTCGATTTGACCTGTAAGGACCGGGCCGTGATGTTGACGTCCAGAGGGTGTTCATATGATTGTGCCTTTTGTTATACCCCAAGGGCAAGCCGGAGGAGGGTTAGATTTTACTCACCAGAGCGGATTATAGATGAGATGAAATATCTCAAGTCAAAAGGCATAAGGGCATTCTGGTTTGCTGATACAAATTTTTCCTTTTCTCGAAAGCGCCTGGTCACTCTCGTTGAGGCCATCATCAGAGAGGTGCCCGGCATTACTTTCTGGTGCCAGACACGCTATGATCTGGTTAACCGCGAGGTGCTATCCTTGCTCAGGCGGGCCGGCGCCGATAACATGGCTTACGGGCTTGAGTCGGCAAACCCGGAAGTACTTGAGAGGATCAATAAACCGATTGACCTGGAGCGCCTTTCAGAAGTGATCCGCCTGACCCAGGAGGCAGGCATCAACGTGGAGCTCTTCAGCATGTTTGGTCTTCCCGGGGAAACTTTTAACCAGGCCCTTGGTACGCTGGCATTTGTAAAAAAGAACAGGGTGGTCATAGACTGCAATTCCATATCGCAACAGGCCCATCTTTTTTTTGGCACGCCCATGAATGACGATGCCTCAGCTTACGGTATCCGCCCCTTTCTGCGTACACGACCGGCTTACCTGAGTGTGTGCAGGGATTACGAGACCGATACCATGTCGGCAGATGAAATCCGACGCATGAGTTTGATCTGGCGATTAAACCGAAACGACTTTGCCGAAGACGTAGGAGCTGAAAAAAACCTGTTTCATAGGGCTGCATTCATCACCCAAAACTGCTGGGCCCTGACTGATCGGCCTGAGGCAACTTGTTTACTGGCCCGTATATATATTGCTCTCGAAGAATATGGTGCGGCTGTGGATTGTATGAACCTGTTGAGCAAGGACTTCCCTGAAGACCCGGCAGTGCAAGAGCTTCTCGCCGGCCCCTTCTTGTGCTTCAAGGTGAGTCCGGATACAAGCCGGGCCGGATTCAAAGTGATTTATGACTGCCAGGGGTCGGTTGACGGCAGTGTGGTCCCTGCAACATGCGGCAGGTTTCAGGAGGCGATCCTTGGCCAAGGCATGCTTTTGCCTGAATTTGAGAAGCATCTTGAGAGGATGAGTTCCGGGGAAGACACACGTTTTGACATAACTTTTCCGGTTGCCTATGGCCAGAAGGACCTGGCTGGAAAGGTCGTCACGTTTCGCGTTCACGTGTACCACACTATGGAGCCGGTGACAGTCGAAAGCTATAGAGACCTTGATGATGAGGCGTTGAGCAACGAATACGAGCTGGAGGATACCGAAGGGTTGCGGGAGCACAATATCAACCTTTATTATAAAATGCTTCACAGGGCTAATATGCGGGGGCTGGTCCGGGAGATGACGGACTATCTTATGCTCATGAATCTTTACCTCAAGCTGGGCTTTGTGGATTCGGCGACAGCTCTCATCGAGAAGTTTCCAGAGAACCCCATGATCATGACCCATGGGGCCCATATATTTCGTATGAATGGCCAACCTCAGAAGGCATTAGAGCTTCTGGATAGGGCCGGGAAAAATGGCCCAAGGGAGAGGTTGATCCGGGCACAAGCCCTCTTTGATTTGAACAGGTTGGAAGACTCCGAGGCGACCCTGAAAGCCCCAAAGCTGCCGAACAATATCCAGCTTGCAGATCTTCGGGTTCAGCTTGCCGCCAAGCTGGCCTTACCTATAGAGAGTTATCTTGAAAGGGAAGAGGCGCTGCTCGATGCCAAGACACAGGCGATGCTTTAAATGAGGATTAACGAGCTTGATCATAATGTCGGGCATTTTCCCAATCTTGACGGCTTCGTAAAAAGTCAAAAAACATCATTTTTTGTCATTCCGGCGAAAGCCGGAATCCAGTGTTTTCAGAAACTTATGACT
>JAIWEZ010000220.1:0-3970 GCA_048631945.1 Gammaproteobacteria bacterium
GACATTAATATAGACTGGGAGCGGCATTCAAAGTACCTCCCAAAAGAATAAGTATTGTCTCCTACATCAACTGCAATAACCGCATTTTCAGGTAGATGGCGATTCATCGCAGCAAAAACCGAAGCAGAATTTATTCCCTTGCCGTGATCAACAGTCTCGCGTTTGCTCTTTTCCGCCCGCCATTTTTGCCAGTGTGATGCCAGTTCATCCCTTGGATCAATCTTTGGTTTTTCATCGGCCAGTTTGCTCATAAACAGATCCACAGAGGCGCCTATTTCTCCCCACACAGGCGTTGTAACAGGGTGGAATTTTCCGATAATCAGCGGATCTAAATCGACCTGAATTGTAGGACGATCCTTTCTGATCCCTGTATGCTGTGAAAAGGAAGCGCCAAAAACAATCAACAGGTCTGACTTGTTCATAAACCATCTTGCCACAGGAGTCCCGCTCACCCCCAATACACCGCAACCAAGGGGATGATTGTCGGGAATCAGCCCCTTACCTTTAAAGGTGGTTATGACAGGAATGTTGAAGTGTTCAGCAAACTCGGTAACAGGCTTCATGCACAGACGGGCGCCATGACCCACTATAATGACCGGCCGTTCCGCCTTACGGATCATATGCACAGCTTTTTCAACGGATGCCGGCGGTGGACTGATTTCAACCGGTGTCAGCCTCCCCTCAGGGCCGGAAGCACGTGTCCCTTCCTGAACCGGGGCCTCCTGCACTTTGTCAGGAAATATCAGATGCGCTACATCTCTTCTCTGAATGGCATTCTTGAGGGCAAGATTCATGAGTTCGGAGTGGTTGCTGGTTTGGAGAACCGTTTGGCTCCAGCAGGCAACGGCTTCAAAGGCGGCCGCAAGGTCAACTTCCTGAAAGGTCCCCGGTCCGAGAAATTGCAGATCCACCTGCCCGGTAAGGGCGAGAATGGGAACCCGGTCCAACCTGGCATCCCAGAGGCCTGTGAGGAGGTTAGTTGCTCCCGGACCGGCGATGGACAGACATGCGGCCGGACGCCCGGCAAGTTTACCATACGCCGAGGCTGCGAAAGATGCCGCTCCTTCGTGGCGGATTCCAATGTAAGTCAAATCACCTGCTTCGCAACGTCGCCGAATCGCGTCTGCCAGGCCAAGATTAGAGTGCCCGACCATACCGAATACATGTTTAATGCCCCAGTTCACCATCGTTTCAACCATTACATCGGAAACAGTAGTAACTGGAGGTTTTCCGGCTTCCTTCATCCCGACCTCTCTATAAATCCATGTTTGCGTATTTCCAATAGGTCTGGTTGCATTGAGGGCAGATATCTCCCACGAATTTACCTGATCTACCCAAGCCTAAACCCCCGCAGACGGAGCGAATTGCTTACAACGGAGACCGAGCTCATAGCCATGGCTGCTGCTGCAAAGACAGGATTCAAGAGGATCCCAAAGAAGGGATATAATACCCCGGCTGCAATCGGAATCCCCAGGCTGTTGTAAAAGAATGCCCAGAAAAGATTCTGTTTGATTATTCGCATGGTCTGGGACGAAAGCTTTATGGCCGCGGGAACGGATCGCAAATCATCTCTGATCAGGGTGATGTCGCTCGCTTCCATGGCCACATCCGTCCCAGCGCCAACCGCAATCCCTATGTCGGCAGTTGTCAGGGCCGGCGCATCGTTAATGCCGTCTCCCACCATGGCAACTATCTGCCCCCGCGCCTGCAGCCGCTTTATCTCTTCAGCCTTATCACCCGGAAGCACTTCGGCCAGTATCTGGTCGATTCCAAGGGCATTGCCCACGCCACGGGCTGTCTTTTTGTTGTCTCCGGTAATCATGGCCACCTGCAATCCCATGGCCTTTAAGTCATCAACTGCTTTGGCGGCAGATTCTCTGGGTACATCCAAAAGAGCAAGAAGACCTATGACCCGGCCTTCTTCGGCAACAAAGACGCACGTCTTGCCCTGACTCGCGAGCCTTTCCGCCTTCTCATCCAGGCCATTTGACTTGATGCCCTCTTCTTCCATGAGCCGCAGATTGCCCAAAAAACATGTCTTGCCATCTACGACCGCCCTTGCTCCAAGGCCTGACAGCGCTTCAAAGTCAGTCACTTCACCGGGGGGCACGGCTTCCTTACGGGCTTTCTGCACGATGGCCTGGGCCAGGGGATGTTCTGAAACCGCTTCAATAGAAACGGCAACCCTTAGAACCTTTTCTCGCTCTGTGCCTTTTGAGGTCAATACATCCGTGACCTCCGGCTCTCCTTTTGTCAACGTGCCGGTCTTGTCAAAAACCACGGTGCTCAGTTTGCAGGCCCTTTCCAGGCTTTCCCCACCTTTGATCAATATGCCGTTTTCAGCCCCCAATCCGGTACCGACCATCACTGCGGTGGGTGTTGCCAGGCCCATGGCGCATGGACAGGCAATGATCAGGACCGATACAAAATTGAGCAAGGCGCGGCTGAACGTCGGCTCAGGTACGAAAAAGTACCAGACAATGAAAGTAAGCGCTGCTATGCAAAAGACCACGGGGACAAAGATGGATGCCACCTTATCTGCCACGCGCTGGATCGGGGCCTTGGAGCCCTGAGCCTCTTCGACCAGCCGGATGATCTGGGCAAGGGCCGTCTTTGCCCCTATTTTGGTTGCCCTGAAGGTAAAACTACCGGTCTTGTTCAAAGTGGCCGCAAAGACCTCGCCTCCCGCCTTCTTGGCCACCGGAATACTTTCTCCGGTGAGCATGGATTCGTCGATTGAAGATGACCCTGAAACAACCAGACCATCGGTGGGGATCTTTTCACCGGGCCGCACCAGGATCACGTCTCCTTTTATTACGGCCTCTATAGGAATGTCGATTTCCTTGCCATCCTTTATGACCCGCGCAGTCTTCGGCTTGAGCCCCATAAGCCTTTTGATGGCCATTGAGGTCTTTCCTTTGGCTCCGGTCTCGAGCAGACGTCCCAGGAGAACAAGGGTTATGATCATGGCTGCACCGTCAAAGTATACGTGTGGGGCTATACCCGCACCCGCAAAAAATTGCGGCACAAAGGTAACCAGGGCTGAATAGAAATAAGCCGAGAAGGCCCCTACAGCCACCAGGGTGTTCATATCCGTAGTCTTTTGCTTAGCAGCCTTGACGGCCCCGACATAGAACCGGCTCCCGACCCAGAATACGACAGGGGTCGTGAGCACAAAAAGGGAAAAAAGCATGGTCTGCCTCGGAACCGAGCGAAGATACGGAAACCAGTGCTGCATGGAACCAGCGAAAATAACAACGCTTAAAATCACGCCAACACTGAACTTGGTCTTCAGTTCTTTGAGTTCCCTTTTCCGGGCGGCATCAACAGGGTCATCATGGGTTTCCCCAAGCATGCCCAAGAATTCGTAGCCGGCATCGGAAATAACCCGTCTTAGCGCTTCCACCCCGGCCCAGCCCGGTTCATGAATGACCGTTGCCCTTGCCGTGGAAAGATTAACTGCGGCATCCTTGACCCCGTCAATCGCTTCCAAAGCCGATTCCACACGTCTCACACAGGCCGCACAGGTCATGCCCCCGACAGAGATGGTTGTCTTTTCAACGCCATCCTTGGACTTATCCATGCCCACGACTTCATAGCCCAGGTCTTTGACCTTATCAGCAATGCTTTCAGGCCCAAGGACGGACGAATCATACTCAACGGTTGCTTTTTCCGTGGCAAAATTGACCGAGGCATTCTGCACACCTTCAAGGTCTTTCAGCCCCTGCTCTACACGCACTACGCATGCCGCGCAAGTCATGCCTCGAATATTGAGTGTGGTTTTATCAGACAACTTCGTAGCCCGCCTTTTTGATCGCTTTTCTTACAAGGTCCATGTCAGGGTCTTTATCTTTACTTCATCAAAATCAGCCTCGCCCTTTGCAAGATCCACTTTGACATTTTTGATCCCTTCAATCTCATTCAAGGCCTTAGTAACGGCCATGACACAGTGATTGCAGGACATACCCTT
>JAIWEZ010000221.1:0-3960 GCA_048631945.1 Gammaproteobacteria bacterium
ACGTTATAACAGTACATTGTCCTTGCATGCCATTTTGTTTTTTCACGAGACTTTCAAAATTAATTTGTGAAAATAGAAATTTCAGCAGAGTACTCCTTCCGATTGGAAGAAGGAAAACATTGTTACGGTCGACTGAATGTCCCCTGCCGTAAGAAATGGATCGTTTCCTCGATAACCCTGTCTGCATTCATGATAAAGGGGTGCGTTTCCGGCACCACCAGAAAATCGGCCATACCCTCTATCCCGGCATCTTCCACGGACACCTTGCCGTCATTCTCTTCTGGAATGAATGAGGCAAACCAGGCATCAAAAAACGCATGTTGGTTGCCGGTGATAATGCCTACCGGATAATCAGCTGGACCAAGTCGGTTAGGCAAAGATTCATCTCCCGTACCCAACTCCTGACCGGCAGGCCCGTTAAGCCACTTGTAAAACCAGCAGCTTTTAAGTTTATCTGCAACAAAACTGCCTTTATTGGGCGGGCTTAGCATGACCACCCGACCAAGATTTTTAGGTCTTTGCTTTGACATGGCCAGCCGCACCACGATGCCGCCCAGGGAATGGGTGACAAAATGGATTTGCTTCGTTCCGGTCTGTTCGCAGAGATTCACGCCTTTAACAAGCTCTTCTGCTGCAATCTCCTCGATTGATTTTGCACGGGAGGGGTAGTCCAGGTTGACGGTTTGATATCCGGCCTGTATAAGTGCCTTTTCCATTGTATTCATGGACCTGTATGTTCGCGCAAGCCCGTGCAGAAGCACCACGCATTCCGTTGCGTCCCGGTTACCCCTGATTTCAGGTTGTCTGGTCACCGCACAGGCAGAGTTCATGAAAAACATACAGGCCGACATTACAGAGAGTAGAGTCTTTGTCAAACTCACCACTGGCCATCCAGCTCTCTTTCTGCCGCCTGCCGTATCCGTTCCGGGTAGTCATGGGTAAGGTACCAGACACGTTCAAGCTCCGAGGCCTCAAGACCCCGTCGATGGGCAGGCAGGTCCGTGCGCAGAAGAAAAATGATATCGCTGCTTGCCCAAGGGTGACGGTACCAGTAATGATGACCGGTAATATCAAACCCTCTTTTTCCCTTACCATGTGAAAGATCAATAATTTCAAAGTTATCAATCTTATTGTCCATTACAAATTCTTCTTCGCGGATCTCTGCCTGCTCAGAGCCGATACGTTCACCGCCGCCCATAAGCTCACTGGCCGTCCGCAGAACATTATCTCCATCGGAAACGGTTACTACGACGTTTTGAGCCATTTCAGCGATGGCTGGAAGCCGTTCCAGAAAAACGTCCAGGGGAACGTCTGCTGCTGCGAAAAGTACGGTACCCAGCTTGAATGTTTTTTTCAGTTCCCGGGCAGAGAGATCTGCATGTGTCTTATGCAGTTGTGAGTTTAAACTGGATTCAAGCAGCGATTGCCAGAGGTTTTAAACCGGACTCATATTCAGCCAGCAACAGAGGCTTTCCCGTACGGATATAACAAACCAAACTGGTTTTAAGAAAGCGGTGAAAGGAAATGCCCCTTAACTGACAGGTCATGGCGACCGATTGTATGCAAGCATAGGCTCTGGCACCTTCGGCGGACATGCTGCCACCGGACATCTTTCGTTTCACGACACCCTTCTTTATGATGTATTCGCCATAGTTGTTATGGTGGGGCGCGCCTTCATGCTTTACGAAGGTCAGTATATGTTCCTTCTGGCGGCGGACTTTTTTGATCACCACCTTCAGCGTGTCATTGGGGTTCTTCCATTCCAGCAACGCGTCCAGTCTTTGTTGCAGAGCCTTCAATCGTCGCTGAAAAACCAGCGCACTCAACCCATCCCGCGCCGCCTGCAGTTTCTCGCCGTCCCTGATGATCCGCCTCAGCTTCAAGTAGAATTTCATGATGGAACGATATTGGGGAAACGCGTCAATGAAGGCGCGTATTTTACGAAATATGTGCGCCATGCAGGTTTGCCGGTCACAGACAATCTTCGTGTAGGCGTGCCAGCCGTCCACGATCAGGATACCGAAGAACACCTCGCCCAGGAGTCTCTTAACGACCGGCCCCCCGCGTGTCTTGTCGGGCCAATAATAGGCACTACGCTCATTGGCGAATATCCATAACCACCACAGCTTGCCCTTGACCCGCCAGCCAGTTTCGTCGGCCCAGATCTTAGTCCCCTGCTTGACGTCGTTTAATATCTCCTCATAAACCGGCTGCAATATACCGCTCAGCCGGATCATGATCCTCGAGATGCCGGCTGTCGACAGCCGCAGTGTCTTGAAGTTGATGAAAAGATCCCTGATCTTCGGGAAGGAGAGCGCGCACATCACCCACAAGTAGGCCATCTCTATCATGGCGTTCAGGCCGATGTCCGAACCAGGCAGTGCCTTTTCGGATGTTGAAGAGACCATTTTCCTGCATTGGTTGCACCACTTGGATTCCGTTACTTCTTTGAATAAGGTGGTCTTCTCCGCGGGCGGAGGGATGTCTTCCACTATACGTCCGCTGTCCGCCTTGCCTTTCCTGCCGCCCAGGTCATTACCGCAGCAAGGGCACGATGCAAGGGGGATGGAATGTGTCTCGTCAGGCGTGAGACCGGATTTTCCCGGGTTGCCGCAGCCGGTCCTTTTTTTGCGCTTTTTCTTTTGGCCCTTTGTTGCCGACTTCGGGTTGCCGTCCTTATCCCATTCCGGTTTCTTCGAGGTCGGTTGGTTGACGTGCTTGTTGATGTCCTTGATCTTTTGCCCGGCCTTTTCCTTGTCGATCTCGCCTTGCAGGTTGGCGAGCTGTCGCTTAAGCTCGGTTATCTGCTTCTCTTTTTCTTCAAGCCGGATGCGCGTCTCCTCGCGTTGTTCGAGGATTATTGCAATGAGTTTGGCCTTGGGCAGGATCGAAAGCCCCGTCTTGTCCGGGCCGGGTTGTCCATTGCCTTTCACGGCGGGGGCTGTCATGTCGTTAATCCGTCTCCACCGCTTCCACTGCCATGATCGCCGCCAACAGGGCGAGCCGTTCCGCGGGGGGTAGCGCCTGGTAATTCCTTGCCCAACGTTCGGCCTTGCGTTTAATGCGCTGGCGGTCGGTGAAGTCCTTTCCCGCGTAGGTGGTCCAGTGCGCACGGTCGATGTTGTAGTTGTACCAGAGTTTCTCCGTGCGCGGGCCGCCCCAGGTCATGGCCTGTAGTTCCACGCAGTTCCAATCTTCCAGCATGTCGTCATACAGGGCGGACGGATAGCCGGAGAGAATGACCCGGCACGGCAGGGACTTGAGCAGGTCAAGCAGGTCCAAATGGTCCTGTCTGCTGTACTCATGGCGGTAGCGGCGTTTCGAGGTCCGCGTCTCTATCAGGTAGGGCGGATCACAATAGATCAGTTCTGAACCGGCGTAATGATATTTGCGCAGGTAGCGATGGGCACAATCGTTGACTTTTTGCACAAGATAACCGCAGTCGAATGACTTCAGTGGTTCCGGATCGATGTCGATGGCGATGTTGTTCCGGGCGGGCGGTTTCTTCCGCATAACGGCACCACCGCCCAGATGTGTTTCGATGTAGGTGTCGTGGGGCGGCATCATCGCTATGATGTTTTGGTACAACCCCGATGCGGCCTTGGAGCCGAAATATCCCGTCATGCCGTTGTCCTTGTGCGTTTCATGAGGCCAAGAATAGACGGTGTTGGCTATGGCGTCAAGCTGATTCGACAATATCCGTGCAATAATTTTTACGCCTGATGAATTTTGGCTCTGTAGGTTTCCGCAAGGAATACGTCACGTTAAAAACGCATCGTTATAGGGGGTGCTCCAACCAGTGGCAGGATGGAAAATCAGGTAGGCATAACGCCTTTCGCTTATTGTTTTGCTGAAATTTACTGGAAATCAGTTTAAGCTCACCTTTTTTCATGCATTTATTATAGCACAGCTGGTCACAATTACCACTGGATTTGCGCCTGAAAAAGAGATGTATTTAGG
>JAIWEZ010000222.1:0-3959 GCA_048631945.1 Gammaproteobacteria bacterium
CCTTTGCCAAAGGGGGGTCGGGGGGGATTTTATCCAACTTCTCGAAATCCCCCTAAATCCCCCTTTTTTAAAGGGGGACTTTCAATGACCATATCCCTTAAGTTAATGACATTGACTTACGAACAACAAAATGGAGGTGCCGTATGTTACGCTCACCTGCAGTAGCCAACATGTTCTATCCCGGTGATAAGGATCGGTTGAAAGAGCAACTGAGCACATATATTAGAGCGGTACCGGAGCCAAAGAGGGTGCTGGCAGCCGTCTCACCGCACGCAGGATATATATATTCTGGTGGGGTGGCCGGTGCGGTTTTTTCTCAAATCCGCATCCCGGACGCCGTAGTGATTCTGGGGCCAAACCATAGGGGCATGGGGGCTAGTGTCGCTCTAAGTGCTTCCGGGACATGGGACATGCCGTTGGGGTCAGTTCCAATCAACGAGGCCATGGCCGAATCTATCCTGAAGGTCTCGACTTCCGGGGTCAAGATAAAGGACGATCCCGAGGCGCACGCTATGGAACATTCCATCGAGGTTCAGGTGCCGTTTCTCCAATTCTTGCGACCCGAGGTGAGCATTGTACCGATAGCCTTGTCGCACCTAACCTACGATGCATGTCAAGAGATTGGTCAGGCCTTGGTACAGGGGATTCAGGACTACGGTAAAGAAGTCCTCCTGGTGGCCAGCACGGATATGACTCATTACGAGTCTCAGAAATCGGCTAAGGAAAAGGACAAGTTAGCCATTGATCGGATCCTTGATTTAGACCCTGCGGGACTCTATGAGACCGTATCCCGGCATGGGATATCTATGTGCGGGGTGATTCCCACGACTATCGTGCTAGAGGCGTGTAAGGTGCTGGGCGCAGGCAAGGCTGAGTTGGTCCGGTATGCCACATCAGGGGATGTGACCGGCGATAATGCCCAGGTCGTGGGATATGCGGGCTTTATAGTCTATTAGAAGGCAGCTACTCGGGTTCAAAGTTCCAAGGTTCACCCTGGCCCAGACCGGGTTTTTCTCTGCGGGGCATTCTCCGGCTTCTGTCGCGCCAGGGCGGGCGGTTCAAGGTTAGAGAGCGATGAAGAAAGTAGCCAACCGTGAACCGTGAACCTGACAACCTGAGTAGTTACAGCGTATCATCTGAAAGAGGACGTATTAAACCATGGAAGAGATTCGAACACGCTTTCCCCCTAGCCCTACCGGATATCTTCATATCGGTGGTGCACGGACAGCGATATTTAACTGGCTTTTTGCTCAAAAGACGGGCGGCAAGCTAATCCTTAGGATTGAGGATACTGACGCGGAAAGGTCTTCTGAAGAATCCATCCAGGGGATCATCGAAAGCCTGAAATGGCTCGGCATTACATGGGACGAAGGACCTTATTTCCAGTCCGAGTTCATCAAGGATCATGTGGCGGCGGCACAGAAACTCCTCGAATCGGGTCATGCGTACAAGTGTTTCTGTACAAAAGAGGACCTTGATCGAAAGCGTGAAGAGGCGCGCAAGAAAAAGACCGCGTTACAGTATGACGGCACTTGTCGCAATTTAACACCAGAGGAGATTCGGAAAAAGGAAGCGGCAGGGATGCCGTACATCATTCGTCTGAGGGTGCCGCGCGGGGAAGGCTTTGTCAGTTTTAAAGACATTGTCTACGGGATTATTGAAAAGAGATATGAAGACATAGAAGATTTTGTGATCGTTCGTTCCAATGGGCGGCCTCTGTATATCCTTTCCAATACCGTCGATGACATTCGCGACAGGATCACCCATGTGATTAGAGGACAGGATGGGTTGGCAAATACCCCCAAGCAAATCCTAATCTACAAGGCGCTTGGCGCACCAGTTCCAAGGTTTGTCCACATGTCGCTCACATTGGACCCCAAGAAGGCCAAGATCTCCAAACGCACGCACGGCGAATTGGTGGCGGTACATTTTTACAAGGAACGCGGTTTCCTGCCATGGGCGTTTGTAAACTACCTATCCCTTCTAGGGTGGTCCACGTCTGATTCGAGGGAGATCTTTTCAAAGGAGGAACTGATCGAGGCATTTTCCCTGGAAGGAATCAGCAGGGCCAATGCCGTCTTCGACATAAGGAAGAATGATCCAAAATTTTTTACTGACCCAAAGGCCATTAGTATCAATACCCATTACCTTAGAAGTCTTCCTGTTGAAGAGATCGAGCCTTATGTCAAGGCAGAGTTGGAAAAGGTGGGGATATGGAACAGGGAGTTTCAGGGGAGCAAGCGCGATTGGTTTCTTCGCACAGTCGATCTGATTCGGAGCAGGTATCATGTAACCACCGATTTCGCGACCCTTGGTCGCGCCTATTTTTCCGACGACTATCCCATCGACCCCAAGGCTTTGAAGAAGAACATCCTTAAGCATGACGGACTCAAAGAGTGGTTCCCAATTTTGGCGGATCGCTTAAAAGGCATAGAAACGTTTACGGCCGAGGAGGCCGAACAGGTGATACGTGATATGGCTGAAGAGTTCAAAATCAAAGCAGGGATATTGATCAACGGTATACGAACAGTGGTCACTGGTCAGGCGAAAGGACCCGGACTATTTGATGTGCTCATTGCCGTTGGGCAGAGACGCGTGGTAGAGCGCTTGCACAAGGCCGTGACATTCTTCGAGTAAACACGTAAGCTGGATAGGCCGGAAATAAAAAAGACTAATTTATCACGAAAGCACGAAAGTACGAAGACACGAAAGTCTGAATGTTATCTTATTTCGTGCTTTCAAACTTTCGTGTTTTCGTGATTTTTTTATAATTTTTTTGCCAGAAAAAAATGGAATTGCAAATATGACTACCACGGATTCAGCCCCCGCCCCAAACTTTATTCGTAATATCATCGCGGAAGACCTGAAGGCTAATAAGAACGATGGTCGAGTGGTGACCCGATTTCCACCGGAGCCGAACGGATATCTGCATATTGGACACGCCAAGTCCATCTGCCTCAATTTTGGTATTGCCGCCGAATACGGCGGCGTATGCAATTTGCGATTTGATGATACCAATCCGAGCAAGGAGGACATTGAATATGTGGAATCGATCAAGTCAGACGTTCGATGGCTTGGGTTTGATTGGGGTGATCGGCTGTTTTATACTTCTGATTACTTTGAGAAGCTTTACGGGTACGCTTTGCAGTTAATTAGAAAAGGCAAGGCATATGTTTGCGACTTGAGTGCAGAGGAGATAAGAGAATACCGCGGCACCCTGACTGAGCCGGGCAAGGACGGCCCGTATCGTACACGTTCGGTCGAAGAGAACCTGGACCTGTTCCAGCGTATGCGGGCTGGAGAATTTGAGGACGGTTCCCGCGTACTTCGAGCAAAAATTGATATGAACTCTCCAAATTTGAATATGCGAGATCCGACCATCTACCGTATTCGACGGGCAGAACATCACAGGACCGGTAACAAGTGGTGCATTTATCCGATGTACGATTTTGCCCATTGCTTTTCGGATTCCATCGAAAGGATCACACATTCCATTTGTTCTCTTGAGTTTGAAGATAATCGCCCTTTGTACGACTGGTTCCTTGACGAATTGAAGGTCTATCATCCACAGCAAATCGAGTTCGCTCGCCTCAATCTCAGCTACACCGTACTGAGTAAGCGAAAGCTAGTGCAATTGGTGGAGCAAGGGTATGTCAATGGATGGGACGATCCGCGGATGCCTACGCTATCAGGAATGCGGAGACGTGGCTACACACCGGAGTCAATCCGAAACTTTTGTGAGCGCATCGGAGTAGCCAAGAGGGATAGTATCGTCGATATGGCTCTGCTTGAGTATTGCATCCGTGAAGATTTGAATGAGCGATCACCCCGTGTCATGGGTGTGTTGCGGCCACTTCGGGTAGTCATTGACAACTATCCGGAAGAACAGATTGAAGAGCTGGATGGCCCGTATCATCCGGATAATCAGGGTATGGGTTCGCGGAAGCTTCCTTTCTCGC
>JAIWEZ010000223.1:0-3948 GCA_048631945.1 Gammaproteobacteria bacterium
ATCATGACGAACATCTCATGTTCACATTCTTCTTCCGGAGCCATACCTATCACCTCGACTTCATCTCCAATTCTTAGAGGGGATATTGCTCTTTTGGCAATACATTTAGTAAGAAAAGTGAAACTTAGCGTATCATCAAGGTAATAGTACCACCCCATTGCTTGCTCTTCTGGTCCATAAGCATCTACAACAATTTCCATGGATATACGATTCTCACGAACTTTGTCTTTTCGTACCTTTGACATCAAGCAACCTTTTGTTATGTTTTCTCTTTATATTCTCGAAAGCTGGCCAGCAAATCCGCAAACGACTTCGGTTCATATTTCTTGAAGCCTTCCTCGTCCACGTACAGGAAATCATACGTCACATCCGATTGCATCCCGTTGATGTCCTCGCACCATTGCTGCAACCGGGCCATTTTCAAAGGTACATCAAGGTCCTCCCGGCCCTTGGTTTCGACGATGACTGTATTTTTGTCAGAGAGCTTGACGATAAAGTCAGGATAGTAGTTGGAAATGTCGCCATCGGAGTTCACGTAATCGAGCTTGAAATGCACGGCCAGATAGTTCTTTGCGTAGGACAGTACGTCTGAGCAATCTTCGAGGAAACCGGCGAAGCGGAGTTCCAGTTGGCTGTCACCAATGATTCGGTTGAAGACGCTTTTCTTCGGGACCAGGTAGCCCTGATCTTTGGCTACAAAGGGGCGGGTCTGGCGGAGCTTGATAGTGTCGCGGATTTCGGCGTTGCCTTTGTCTTGCACGGTAAGGGCGTTGATTGCCTTCTTGAAGGACTCGATCAGCATTTTTGTTGTGGCCGGTTCGGACAGGTTGCGCAAGGTGTTGGGGCTTTCGAGTTCTACCGGGCGGCCAAACAACTCATCCTGTACGAATGCTTTGACTTTTCCATAGAGAACGTCGTAGCCGCTGACCAGGCGCAGATCCTTCATGATGGTTTGTGCAAAGTAGCCGATCACGCTGCGGTAATCGGCGACACCGGCCGTGTCGAGGATCGTGGTATGGGTGACCTCGCCGGTGGTGATGTCCTTGAAGACGATCTCCCGTTGCTCTTCCTCACTGAACTGCAGGTAGGCCACGTGTTGATGACCCAGGGCGGCCGCGTTCAGGTCGTTGAGGTTCTTGTATTCCCGGTAGACGCGGGGCGTCAGGACTGGGATTTCAATGTCCAGCGCATCGATGTCTTTCTTCTCATTCTCTCTGTCAATTTCCACCACCAGCGGCGTTTTGGGTGCAGTCCCCTCGCCCATCGCCTTACGTTCCAGGACCACGCCTTCGGCCTGGATAGATTCGACGAATTCCATAAAGGCATTCGTGCCGACTACGCTAACGTATTCCTCTGTACCGCCGGGGTACATCTTGCGAAGTCCACGGCCCAGCGTCTGTTCCGGGAGAATGTTGCTCTTGGCTGAATAGGCGCGCAGTCCGACGATAGTGGTAACGTTGCGCACGTCCCACCCTTCCTTGAGCATCATCACGGAGATGATGGCCTTATAGGGGTTGTCGGCGTCGTCAATCTCATTGGCCTCTTTGCGTAAGGATTCCAGTACGTCTTTCGCTTTGCCTGACTGCGCCTCGGAAATCTCGCCGTTGTTCTTTGTATGAATAACCAGGGTTGAGTCCTTCAAGTCGGGATAGTGGCCTTCCAGGTATTCCGCGACGTCATCGCAGTTGCGTGTGTCGTCGGTCATTACGAACAGGATGGCCTTCTTGCCCATCTTCTCGTGTTCAGCGTATGCCTTGCGCCACTCAACGACCCCGAGATGGATGTAGTCGGCATATTTCTCGGTGTACTTGGCACTCTGGCGCTCGGTTAGTTTTGCGCGGCTGGCGGCGTCGGGCAGAACAGGATGTTTGACCACGTTTTGCGAGATGGCTTCTACCAAGGGGTAATCCGCGACGGTCTGCACGAAGATAGCGCCGTTGTTGTGTTTCGGCGTGGCGGTTACGTCAATCTGCAGGGAGAGGGCGGCATCTTTCTGCTTCAGCCGGTTGTGGATGTCTTCGATGGATTTGAACCAGGCCATGCGCGGATCGTGGATGTGGTGTGCCTCGTCATTCAGGACCATCAGCTCGTCGATATCGCGTACGATCATACCCAAATCTACCTTGGAATCTGTGGTCGCCCCGGTGGGCCGCTTGCCCAGGAAGTAGTCCATGGTGTTTTCATCGTCCGGTGAAGGGGGGATATCGTTGCCGGCATAGACGCGGTGGATATTGGTCAGGAAGATATTGCCGGTGGGCCTGGTGATGGTGACCTCGTCTTGCTTGTGCAGGGTGAGTTGAAAATCATCGCGCCAGTTGCGGCCGTCCACGCCGTTGTCCGGGAGCACCGGATCCTCGAAGAAGATCCGAAGTCCTTGAAAGTCTCTATAGATGCGGTCGAGCACGATGATGTTGGGCGTGATGACCAGAAAGTTGCGCGCCAGTTGGGAGTCCGGCTCGTAGAGTTTGTGGAAAAAACTCCACGCCAGCGCAAGGCTGAGCACCTTGGTCTTGCCGCTTCCGGTAGCCATCTTGACTACAAAACGCCGCCATGTCTCGTCGAACATGCTTCCCGATACAAGACCGCTTGCGTCGAAGCGCATCATGTCGTGCTTATCCTGAACGCCTACAACGTCGTACAGGTAAACGATCGTTTCCAATGCTTCGCGCTGGGCGAAATAGTACTGAAACTGAGTCATGGTCCCGCCGGCTTGCTGCAGCATGTGCGGAGTATTGAACCACCAGTTGAGCAGGCTCTTGCTGGTGTCGGCCGCGCCGACGTAGCCGCCGTCCCGGAACTCCTTCACTTTCTTGCGCAGTTGCGATACCAGGGGCGGCATGAGTTTTTCCATGCTCGTTTCGCGCAAGGCTTCATCGGCAGGGAACCAGCGAATGTCCGGATCGAGGATGGCGTGCGGCGAATCGGGGAAGTTTTTGTGTAGTGCCATTATTTCCCGCCTTCCAGCTTTTTGATGCCATGGTCGTCGGTAAGAAGCTTCATCTGCTGAATGGCAATGGCGTTCAGCTTTATCAGCCGGTCTTTCTGAGCCAGGCCTTCATTAATAAACAGGGCATTGAGGTTTTCCAGATTGGAGAGACAGACCAGTTGGGAGACATTGGCATAATCTCTGATATTGCCTTTCTTGCTCTGGTTATTTTCGCGCCATTTCTTTGCGGTCAGGCCGAACAGGGCTACATTAAGGACATCGGCTTCGCTGGCGTAAATAATATTGATCTGTGCCTTCGTCAGTTGCCGGGGGATCAAGTTCTCCTTAATGGCGTCGGTATGGATGCGGTAGTTGATCTTCGTCAGATTGCGCTTGATGTCCCAGCCTAGCTGAGCCTGTTCCGCCTCCTTCAGCCGTTGGAACTCTTTGATTAGATAAAACTTAAATTCAATGGAAATCCATGAGGCAAATTCGAACGCAATATCTTTATGGGCATACGTGCCGCCATATCGTCCCGATTTAGAAATCAGGCCTATGGCATTTGTTTTCTCGATCCACTTTTTGGGAGAGAGGACAAAATAGTTTGCTCCTGCCTCATTTTTAAACTGGTCGAATTCGACCAGTTTAAAGTCGGGATTATATAACTTTTCCCACAATCCCAATAATTCAATGGTGCTTCTGCTTCTCAGCCAGTTTTTTACTATATCTGCAGGAGTCTCACTGCTGCGGTATTTTGCAATATCCGTGATAGATATGTAATCCTTCTTGTTGACGGTAACCAGTGTAACGTCTTTTCCTTGAATGGATAGTTTGCTCATCTTCGACCCGATCTCCGGTTAAATTTCAATTGCGGCGAATTCGCCATAATTAGGATCATCTAAACCCCTCGAATTCGAGGGAATTAAAATCCATTGTGCTCATATCGTCACCTCGACAATTGTCATCGTGTCGTTGCCGAAGATATCCACCACCTTGACCGCGATCTTGCGCCGTCCCGGCGC
>JAIWEZ010000224.1:0-3934 GCA_048631945.1 Gammaproteobacteria bacterium
ATTTCCATTCGGGTGTCATTGTCGCCCCCATCGAGTTATCTTTATCTCTAAAATGGTGGGACGGGATCAAGAGGCAGATGTTATCCTTGAGGAATATAACAAAGCGGCTCAAGGTTCTTTCCGCTGCCTGTTGATTTCAGGGCTTCCCGGTATCGGAAAAACCCGCTTGATTCAAGAGCTTCAGAAACCGATCGTTGAGCACAGGGGCTATTTTACTTCAGGGAAATTCGATGTCTATCAAAAGAACATCCCCTACAGCTCGCTTATCCAGGCCCTCAGGAATTTGATGAGGACCTTTTTAACGGAGAGCGATGAAAGGGTCGCTCTCTGGAAAGAAAAGATTACCAAAGTTGTAGGGGAAAATGGCAAGGTGGTCACTGACGTGATACCTGAGCTGGAGATACTGATCGGCCCTCAACCAGAGGTTACGGCGCTTCCTCCCGTGGAATCCAGAAACCGCTTCCATGATGTCACTGGCCGTTTTTTGACCTGCCTGGCCAGCGAGGAAAACCCCCTGGCGTTTTTTATCGACGATCTTCAGTGGTGCGATGTCGCCTCGTTTGATTTTCTGGCCAACACCTTTGCCAACTACAAGGAGCACCCATACCTTTTTTTGTTAGGGGCCTATCGCCATAACGAGGTAGATTCAAGCCATCCCCTGACAAGGCTGATACAAAACATCGAGGAAAACGCCCAGCCACTGAAAGAAATCAGGCTGGAGCCCCTTGAACCGGAATACTGCCATGAGATGGTCTCCTATATTCTCGACTCGCCCCTTTCTCAGACCGAGGCCTTAGCCGATTTTATAGTCACGCTCGCTGAGGGAAACCCTTTGTTTGTGAGCGAGAGCCTGTCTTATCTTCATAATGAAGATCTGCTCTTTCTGGATGAAAGCCGTTGCTGGCAGTGGGACCTGGATAGGATCAGGGGCTCTGAAATGCCATCCACTGTGGTGGCGCTTTTCAGTTCCAAGGTTCAAAAACTACCCGTTGATACAATCAGCTTGCTGGAACATTGCGCCTGCATGGGAAATCGCTTCACACCCGATGAGATTGCCCTGGTAAAAGAGATTACATTGTTGAACGTGTTTGAAACCTTGAAGCCGGCCTTAAGCCAGGGGCTTCTGACAGAAAGCAAAGATGAATTGCAATTCGTTCACGACCGGGTGCAGGAGGCCGTCCTGAATGCCATAGAACCTGAAAGGCGCCGGCAGATGCATTGGCAGATCGGAAACCATCTCCTTTCCGCTGTCCCCAAAGGGACAGATCTGGAAAAAGTGCATGACCTCTTCACCATCGTCTCCCACTTCAACTTGGGAAGGGAGAAGACGCCGGACAGAGAAACTGCCTACCAATTATCGGATATCAACTATCACGCGGGCAACAAGGCCCTGGATTCGCTGGCCACAGAAGCGGCAAATGAGTATTTTAGGCAAGGCCTTGGCCTTATGCCTCATGACTGTTGGCAGGTCCAATATGACAGAACATTTAAGATATACCAAAAATTGGCAAAGACCGAATTGATGTGCGGAAGATATGAGAGCTCGGAAAAACTCCTCAATCAATTACTTGGTCATGCAAAAACCGATCTGGACAAGGCGGAAGCCCTGGCTGAACAGACCACCTCACTCTCATCCATAGGCAATTTTATAAAGGCGATTGAAATTGCTAACCGCGGGTTGGCATTTTTCGGAAAATCGATCCCGGATGATCCTGAGCTTGCGGAGAAAAAACGAGAGCAGTTGATGAACGAAATCAACTCCAAATATGGTTCCAGGATTTGGGACACTATCCTGAATATGCCGTTTACCAAGAAAAGGAAGAGTAAGATTGAATTGGTCATCTACAGTGAGCTTATCCCGGACTTATACATGTCCGGTCTGGTACCGCAACTCTATCTTTCGGCAGTGCAGTCAACCCAGCACTGCCTGGAAGGCGGCATGGATGAATCAGTGATCTACTCCTTTTCTATCATGGGGCTCTATCTGGGGGAGCAACTCAAATTTGATCAGGTCTTTCGATATGAAGAACTGGCCCTTGATTTGTGTGAAAAGTACCCGAACACCTTTGGGGCGACCCGGGGGATGAACGGGGTTGCCTGGGTTACTATGCATACGCGGAATCATCCTGAAGAACTGGCCAAACATTGTCTGAAAGGGATCCAGTGCGGGAAGAACTGCGGTGATTTGTATAATGCAGGGCTTTGCTACGGACCCTTGATGTGGGGCCTTCAGGTGCAGGGAGCCAACCTATTGGCCGTTGAGGAGTATGTTAAGGAATGTCTTCAGTTTTCTCAAAGGTATCATTTATCCTTTTCCGTTGCCCTGGCCGAGGCGATGAATGCCGCATGGGTTGCACCGATGAAAAAAGACTATACACCTATCCCCATGGAGGAAAAGATCAAAAAATGGGAGAGGGAAAACCATGTTTCCGCTGCGGGGAGCTATTATGTACACATGGCTTTGACCCACTATTATTTCGGAGAGTATGAAAAGGCTGAAGAGTATTTAGATAAAGTCAGGCGGTATTTGAGAGGGCTTACCGACCATTTGCTGAAGCGAGAGTGGCATGCCTTTCAGGTGCTTAATGCCATCAGGCTGTATGCAAGGGGAATCATATACAAAAGCAAAGAAGAATTACTATCTTTCATTCAACCGCTCATCAAGAAAATTGAGACCTGGGCTCAATACGGGCCAATGCTTAAGCCTTATCTTGCGCTTATCTATGCAGAATTAGAACGATTTACCGGAGATTTCAGAAAGGCCAGGAGCCTCTACTTTGATGCCATAGCTATTGCCCATGAACAGCGATATACCATGCTGGAGGGCCACCTTAATGAATGCCGGGGGGAACTTCTCAAGGAGGCAGGTGTGAGGACAGCCGGGGTCTACTTCGCCGAGGCCGCACGTTTATATAGAAAGTGCCATGCGGAACGTAAAGAGATTTCTCTCATGGAGAAACACCCGGAGTTCTTTGAGGAAGAAGTCCCTGCTTACATACCAGTCGAAGCAGAACCCGCTCCCTACACCTTTCCCTGTCTGGATGCTGAATACCTGATGAAATCCTCTGTTGCCATTTCAGCAGAGATGGGTCTCGATGGCCTGCTTAAAAAGGTCATGAACGTGGTGCTGGAGGCCTCGGGGGCCCAGCACGGGTATCTTCTGACTGAAGAGAATAGTAGCCTCATTGTCCGTGCTGAAAGTCACATCACTGAAAAAGATGTGGTCCGGACTGTTGAATATGATATTGAGGACGCCACAGATGTATGTAAGGCTATCATCCGTTATGTGCATCGAACTAAAGAGAGGGTGCTCCTGAACAATGCTTCGGAAGAGGGTGAGTTTAAGGACTATCCCGAGGTTCAGGCCATGGGGCTTCGGTCGGTCCTTTGTCTCCCATTGATCAAGCGATCTGAGTTGACTGGAATTCTATACCTTGAAAACCGTTTGTCCGATTCGGTTTTCGCGTCACAAAAGGCAAGGATGATCGAACTCTTGACCTCCCAGGCCGCCATCTCTCTGGAAAACGCTCGGCTGGTAGATGAGATGAGACGAGCAGAAGAGGCCTTGCAGCAACATCGCGAACTCCTGGAACAGACGGTTGAGAAACGCACCCGCCAGCTACGCGAGACGCAACAGGTCTTAATCATGGCGGAAAAGCACGCCGGCGTCGGCCGCTTAGCCGGAGGGGTCGCCCACGAGATCAAGAACCAGATGGCCCCTATCCTTACCGAGGCCCAGAGGATCATTGCACAGATAGAAGCAGGAAGAGAAGTTTCACCCGAATACGTATTAGGGCGCGCCCGGAACATTGAAGGGGCCACCCGCACTGCCAATAAAATTACCATGGCCCTGCTTGACTATGCGAAGGAAACTAGCCCTGAATTCGCCCGATTTAATATCAAAGACTCCATTAAAAAGATTATGACCCTTCAC
>JAIWEZ010000225.1:0-3827 GCA_048631945.1 Gammaproteobacteria bacterium
TGCCTTTTCCACTGAAATAGACGCTGGTTTCCCGTAAACTTTAACCTAATAATAAGGTAAAGATTCAATGGAGAAACCCCTCAAAATGTGCAAGCCTAACCCCTGACGGGACGCCCTTGTTCCGTTACGGGCCTAAAGTCATCTACAATATGTCGGAAAGGGGGACAGGAAGATGATCGTCAAAGAAATAGATCTTTTTAGGGGGATAGATCCTGAAGTAATGGAAGAGATAGCTAATATTTGCTCTGAAGAAAAATACACTAAGGATACAGTGCTATTTGAAAAGGGGGAAGAAGCTGGGTCTTTATATATTCTGGAGCAAGGGACTCTCAATCTGGTGATAAAAAACGGAGGCAGCCTAATCTATGGCCTTACGGAACCAGGGGAGGTATTTGGCTGGTCGAGTTTGGTTGAATCTGGGCTATATACCGCATCTGGCGTCTGCGCCACGGATACAAAAGTGGTCAAGATCGAAAGAGAAAAGCTAGAGAGGGTATTTGATCGCCATCCAGAGGTTGGCTTCAAAGTTCTCAAGCGGCTGGCTCGTGTTATCTCCCAGAGACTGTCATATGCTTATCGAGACCTTTTATCTGCCAGAGGACAAGATACCACTCCCTCTTATGGTTAGAAACAATGCGTGAAAGGTGGATTGAAACATTAGCTTAAGATTCTCAGGATTGCTCATATTAAGGGCTTTTCTGAGAAGGTATTGATCACCTTTTGGCTTGAAAGGAGAGCGTGATGGTCGCACCAAAGATTTTACTGCCCTATAACTTCACCATTTATGATGAAAAGGCTTTGGATTTCGTCATCAAAACTTTTGCAAACCAAAAGGATGCCAAAATCACTTTATTTTACACCTATACACCTTTGCCAGAGCTTGACATGGAGAGCCCAGTCCTTAAACAAATGAAGGGTGCAGTTAGGTCTCTCTCCAAGGAACTCAGTGAAAAGGAGATCGGTCTTGAATCTGCAAGGGAATCTCTATTGAGAAGTGGTTTTTCTGCTGATCAAGTCGACTATACATTCAAGAAGAGGGTAAAGTCCATTGCAGATGAAATAATCGAAACAGCGTCTAAAGGTCACTATACGGTGCTCGTGCTAAGTCGCCAACCGGGTAAAGCCACCCGACTCTTTGCCCGCAGTATACACAACAGAGTGTTGGCTGCCCTCAAGAACGTTACGATCTGCATAGCCACGTAATTTCAGCTATAATGGAAGTGTAAGAATGACGATTGACCAATTCGATCCAGGAGGGGATAAATGAGTAGTGAAATAAAAATAACGATTGAGACATTTAAGACGGTAACCAAGGCTATCGCTCAGTCTGACAATCTCGACATCATGGCCAATCACCTGGCACAACTATTGGTAACGGCATTGGATATTAAGGCTTGTGCCATATTTGTACAGGACCCCGACATAAAAGAGCTAGAAATCCTTGCCAGTTTTGGTCTGAGTCCGAAGTATCTGAGCAAAGGACCTCTCCTCGCTGACAAGAGCCTTGCTGCTAACCTCAAGGGAAAACCAGTGATTGTGGCTGATGTGAGTAAAGACAAAAACATTCAATATCCAGAAGAGGCAAGGAAGGAGGGGATAGCTGCCATTCTTTCCGTCCCTATTGTTTTCTTAAACGAAGTTCTTGGTGCCCTTAGACTCTATCATTATGATACCTGGCATATCTCTGAGCACGACCTTGATTCCCTGCATCTGCTGGCTGAGCATGTTGGGCTTGTCATGACCTATACTCGACTTCGCAATGCGATACAATCGATTACGGAAGTAATTAATTTGGCTTTACCCACGGATTTGCTTCCAGGTTTGAAGAAAGGATAGAGGCTTTCTGACGAATAGGATTGGCAGAAGTGGGCCAATACAATATGTTGTGACGGAACTAGCATTCGTATTTATCTGTGAATCTCCATTTGAGTTGCATGTATCTTATGTGTATCACAACATATTGATAATACTGATTATGTCAGATACTGGCAAGATATACCAGGTCTGAATGTCTGGAGCTAAGCACAGACACAACGGGTTCAAGAGTGAAGTTTTTCTGTATGAGTTGAGCCGCGAATCCGATAGCGAGACTATACGAGCCCCCTTTTCTTCCATGCGGCGAAAATGTCCTTACACTTTGCCTCTGCTTGTTTGATTGCATCCTCAGGGGTTAGCTCACCGGTGGCAGCCTTCTTAAACATCGTTGTGATTAGACCCGTGCCGAAAATCTCATCGATGGCCGCGTTGGCGTATCCGGGGTAACCGACGTTGGTCGTCCAGTCTAGAACATCTTCCAAGACCTTGTACTTATCGGGTGGGTTAGCTTTGGGGTCTTTCGCGATGAGCTCTTTCAGCTCAGGAACGGTATCGGGAAAGCATGGAAAATTGTAAAACTCCCCAGCAAGAAACGATCTTCTGGAGTTACCGATATAATCGACAAGGAATTGCTTGGCTCCCTCGATATTCTTGGCGAACTTCCAGATAACGTAAACGCTAACTATGTGCTCTAGCCCCATACGTCTCACCGGACCTGCTGGTGCTTTGGCCAGCCAGATCTTCTTTGATATCTCGGCATACTCCTTTTCCCTCTCGGCCGTGCGGTTAATGGAGATCGCGTTTACGACCAAGGAGCCCTCGCCGTCCAACATGAAGCTATTGTTGGAGGCTGAGTCCCAATTCAACACCTCCGGTGTCATCGCTTCTTTGAAAAGGGCGCGAACGAATTTGACCGCTTCTAAGGCCTGCTTTGAGTTGATTACCACGTTCCCCTCTTCGTCCTGAACTGAGGCTCCATACGAATACATGATAGCCCGCATGGCCATATTGGAGTCGATGTCTTTAGAGAGGCCTATACCGACAGGGATGCCATATTTGTGCTTGATCTTGGCACCACCGACCCGCACATCTTCCCAGGTATTGGGGTAAAAGCCCGCCCCATCCCAAAGATCCTTGCGGTAGTTGATCGGGTCTGGACTATAGCTGTCACAAAAACCAAAATGCTTCTCAGTTGTAGGGTTGTAAGTACTCTTGATGGCCAACGGGATTGCTTTGCCGTATTTCTTTTCACACTCCCGGTAAATGTCACGGTGATCGATCACATGCCCCTCAAACGCCGGGGGCGGATCGACGAACATGAACAGGTCGTGCCCCTCCTGTGCCCTGATTTCTGAGACTGCCCTGTACTTCAATTTGGCGTAACTGATGTGGTCCACGATGACCTCAGTGCCGTTCTTCTTCCCCCACTCCTTGACATAGGTGTTGTCGAACCACTTGTCAAAGGGGGAAACGAAGTGACTCCACTGAAGAATCTTAAGCTTCTTTCTACCCGCACGAACCCTTCCCGGAATGATGATATTGGCTCCCAGTCCGGCCGCCACCACCCCCGTTCCGGCAGTCTTTATGAAATCTCGTCTGGAGATATCTTTAAGCTTTTTCCCCTGAACCTTTCTATTCTTCTTTTGTACCATTGCACTTCATCTCCTTTCTAAGTAAAAATACTCTCTTACATTCAAATTGTTCTTGGAAATGATTTACCTTCACTTTTCCCCCAACTTATGCAGGATGTCATAAGGCGTTTCTGGTAATCCAGCCTTGCGAAGGCCGTCAAGCAGGCGATCCTTATCCACGGAGCGCTTGTATCTACCGGACATGACGGGGTGACTTTCAAAATCAACGGATACAAATGGCAGGGTTTCATTGAGTTTTTGAATAGCTGCCGCCGCCTCTTGTTTACGACCCATGTGAGCGTATGCGGCCGCAAGATAGATTAGCGGTCTATAATTTATGGGGTTACGCTTGAGGGCCCTTTCAAACGAATTCGCTGCCTC
>JAIWEZ010000226.1:0-3787 GCA_048631945.1 Gammaproteobacteria bacterium
CTTGACCGAAAACCCCGGTTTTACGGTCAAAAATTCGAAATCCGAATTCAATGTCATTAACGTAAGAACCGTTCCTTTAAGGTCCCCCTTTAAAAAAGGGGGATTTAGGGGGATTTTCAAACTCTTCAAAGAAATCCCCCCCGCCCCCCTTTTGAAAAGGGGGGAGATTTTGAGCTTAAGTTAATGACATTGAATCCGAATTTCGTGTTTCGATATTCGGCCCGCCCTGGCGCGACTTCCTTGAAACAAGATGTTTCGCCTTAGGCCAGGTCTGGGCCAGGGATTTTTCCTGAACATGACTTTACGTTCAGGCACTATATAGAAAATGAGACTGGAGAAATATTATGGCAGATGCAGACAGGATACAAGCCCTGGTTGAAAAAAACGCTGAGGCCGATCTGGGCGGTGGCAAAGACCGGATCGATGTGCAGCACAAAAAGGGGAAATGGACGGCGAGAGAGCGGATTCATCAGCTACTTGACCAGGATAGCTTTGAAGAGATCGACAAGTTTGTCCTCCACCAATCCACGGATTTCGGGCTGGACAAGAAAAGGTTCCCGGGAGACGGTGTAGTAACAGGTTACGGCCGCATTAATGGCCGGCCGGTCTATGTCTTTGCCCAGGACTTTACAATACTGGGGGGGTCGTTGAGCCTGGCCGTGAGCGACAAAATTTGCAAGGTGATGGACCTTGCCCGCAAGAACGGCGCCCCGTTTATAGGTCTGAACGATTCCGGTGGGGCACGCATACAAGAGGGTGTATCCAGCCTGGCCGGATACGGCAATATCTTCATGCGAAATGTCCTGGGCAGCGGGGTAATCCCACAAATTTCGGCAATTATGGGGCCCTGTGCGGGGGGCGCGGTCTATTCTCCGGCCCTGACAGATTTCATTTTTATGGTAGAAAAAACCAGCTATATGTTTATCACGGGCCCACAGGTCATTAAGTCCGTAACCCACGAAGAAGTCACCGCCGAAAAGCTGGGAGGTGCCCTGACCCACAATGCAACAAGCGGGGTTGCCCATTTTTCCGGCAAGGACGACCAAGAGGTCCTGGCCATGATAAGGGAGCTTTTAACCTATCTGCCCCAAAACTATCGCGAGAAGCCCCCTTGTATTGAGCCCACGGATGATGCGAGCCGAACCGACATGGGACTTCGAGAAGTTGTTCCTGAAAGTCCTAGACAGCCGTATGACATGCGCCGGATTATCGACTCGGTAGTGGACGACCACCAATTCTTTGAGGTACAGGCCTGGTGTGCTCAGAATATCATCGTCGGCTTTGCACGCTTGAATGGCCAACCGGTCGGCGTGGTGGCCAATCAACCCGCCTTCCTGGCCGGGTGTTTGGATATCAGTGCCTCCATCAAGGGGGCCCGATTTGTTCGATTCTGTGACTGCTTCAACATTCCCCTCATAACCTTTTGTGATGTCCCCGGGTTTCTCCCTGGCACGGCCCAGGAGTACGGGGGAATCATCAAACACGGGGCAAAGCTCATTTATGCATACTGCGAGGCAGTGGTGCCCAAGATTACCGTTATCACCCGAAAGGCCTATGGCGGTGCTTACATTGTGATGTCAAGCAAGCACCTTTGGGGAGACATTAATTATGCATACCCGACAGCAGAGGTTGCGGTCATGGGACCTGACGGGGCGGTGAATGTTGTCTTTAAGAAGGAGATCAGCGCTGCTGAGGACCCTGCAAAAAAAGAGGCCGAAATGATCGAGGAGTACCGTAATACCTTTGCGAGCCCATATCGCGCTGCAGAAAGAGGATATATTGATGAGATTATCTTGCCGGAGCAGACGCGACCCAAGCTGATCAGGGCCCTTGAGTCCTTGAAAAACAAGAAAGACAGTATGCCGAGGAAAAAACACGACAATTTGCCTTTGTAAACTGAAAGCTCCCCGGTGAAATAGGTGGTTCATTTCACGGGGCAGGCAAGGCTCAAAGCTGAAAGGGCAGGAAGCTTCTTTTACCTTTGAGCTGTCAGCATTGAGCTTTCAGCTGCGGACTTGCTGCCATGTACGATTCAAAAAAGTTAAAGAAAATTGAAAAATCTGCGGCTGCCTGGGACGAAAACACACAAAAAGTCCTCGACAAGCGCCCGGAGCGCAAAGAGAGTTTTCAAACGCTTTCAGGGATACCGGTAGACCGTGTCTATAGCCCGCTTTCTGTACCTAAGTGTGACTATCTGACGGATCTGGGATTTCCAGGCAGTTATCCGTACTGCCGGGGGGTGCAGCCCACCATGTATCGCGGGCGATTCTGGACCATGCGGCAGTATGCCGGTTTTGCCAGTGCAGAAGAGTCCAACAAACGGTACAAGTACCTGCTGGAACAGGGCCAGACCGGCCTGAGTGTAGCCTTCGACCTTCCCACACAAATCGGGTACGATTCAGACCACCCAATGGCCCGGGGCGAGGTAGGCAAGGTGGGTGTTGCAATTGATACTCTCGGGGACATTGAAGCCCTGTTTGACGGGATTCCCCTAAACAAGGTCAGCACATCCATGACCATCAATGCCCCTGCCGCAATCCTGCTGGCCATGTACGTGCAGACAGCAGACAAGCAGGGCGTTGGTTGTGAAAAATTGAAAGGCACCATCCAGAATGACATCCTGAAGGAATATGCCGCCCGGGGGACCTTCATATTCCCACCGGCACCCTCGATGCGTCTTATTACCGATATTTTTGCCTTCTGCTCTCAAAACATACCGAGTTGGAACACCATCAGCATCAGTGGATACCACATACGGGAAGCCGGCTCCACTGCCGTCCAAGAGCTGGCCTTTACACTGGCCAATGGGATCGCCTATGTAGGGGCCGCCTTAGAGGCCGGCCTCAAGGTCGATGACTTTGCGCCACGACTTTCCTTTTTTTTCAATGCACATCTGGATTTTTTTGAAGAGATAGCCAAGTTCCGGGCAGCCCGGCGATTGTGGGCCAAAATCATGAAAGAGCGATTCGGCGCCAAATCGCCCAAGTCCCTAATGCTCCGTTTTCATACCCAGACTGCCGGATGCACCCTCACGGCTCAACAGCCACAAAACAACGTGATCAGGGTCACCCTCCAGGCCCTCTCGGCCGTGCTTGGCGGCACACAGTCACTTCATACCAATTCCATGGATGAGGCGTTCTCCCTTCCCTCTGAAGAAGCCGTGCAAATAGCCGTAAGGACGCAACAGGTTATTGCTTATGAATCAGGGGTCGCAAACACTGCCGATCCATTGGGCGGCTCATTTTATGTGGAACGTCTGACCAGCGAGATTGAAGAGCGTGCCCAGACATACATCGAAAAGATTGATGAAATGGGTGGCGCTGCGGCCGCCATAGAACAGGGCTATATCCAAAGAGAAATCCAGGAAAGTGCTTATGCATATCAGAAAGCCGTGGAGGCCGGAGAAGAGATTCAGGTAGGCTTGAATAAGTTTCAGGACGAGGAGGTCCCCCCAAGAAACCTGCTGCGCGTGGATACCGCCGTTATGGAATCTCAGGTTGCCGGACTGAAACAATTAAAGGCAAAGCGGGACAACGTGGCGGTTGCCACTGCCATCAAAAAGCTCAAGAAAAGCGCAAAAGGAAATGACAACCTGATGCCGCCTATCATGGAAGCCGTAAAGTGCTATGCCACACTTGGAGAGATTTGCGATACCCTAAGGGATGTATTTGGAGAGTACACCGCGGTATCGACGCTGTAAAATGAATATTGATGATTGAACATTGACAAACTCGCAAAAAGTCTCAACACACAGACAGTTAACTAGTGCCCATCCACGAATCGTAAA
>JAIWEZ010000227.1:0-3765 GCA_048631945.1 Gammaproteobacteria bacterium
ACCAGTGGTCGCTGACGCTCTTGACGGCCATGGTGGCGAGGTTCTTCTCCTCCTGCGTGCTGGTCAGGGTCTCGCTGTCGTACTCGAAGAAGCGCTCGTCGAATTCTCCCGAGAGCCCCATCCGGATCTTCCACTCGGGTGTGACCCGGTTGGCGGATAAATTGGCGTCAAAGGAGCGGGAGGTCCGGCTCGCCTCGCCGCTAAAATCCGCGTCCAGGCTGGCGCTGAAGACCCAGAAATTCCAGGCATCCTTGACATCCGTGGGTTTGAGCTTTACCCGTTCGATGAAGTCCAGGTTGATCAGCTCGCAGATGGGTGTGTTCAGCAGGTAGGGATAGAGGCCCCGCTTCAGGACCGTCACCTGGCCTTTGCGAATATCATCGCGGGTATCGGTGGGGCTCGAGGCATAGACGAGGTTGAAGTTCAGGCCGTCGAACTCCCTCAAGCCGATGAACGCGAAGGTGTACTCACGGCCGCCGCTGCCAGTGCCCTGGTCGGTGACGAGGACGTGGATGTCGGCGTCCTTGCGGTCCCGGACGTAGTTGATGTAGGTGATCTCCTCGCGGAAGTAGTCGCGGTCGCAGCCCCGGCAGTCTATGAAGACGCGGGGCGCCTGCGCCTTGAGCTCTTCCAGCCGGGAGGACTGGTCTGGTTCCTGCTGTGCAAAAACAAAGGGGAAAAGCATGAACAATGCTGCAGCGAGCAAAAGAGCTCTTTTCATGTGTGGTCTCCTTCCGGAAGTCCCAGTTCCCTTGCCTTCAGGAGCCTCCTCATTATTTTCCCGGATTTGGTTTTGGGCAGCCCTGGAATAAACTCTATCTTCCTCGGACAGGCCACGGCGTGGAGCTTCTTTCTGGCAAATTTCTTGATGTCCCTCATCAATTCATCGGACGGTTCATAGCCGTCCTTGAGAGAGACAAAGGCCTTTATAACTTCCATTACCAGTGGGTCGGGGATGCCTATAACTCCTGCCTCGGCAACCGCCGGGTGCTCGATAAGGGCACTTTCAACCTCGAACGGACCAACGAGGTGCCCTCCGGTATTAATCACGTCGTCGGCCCTTCCCACAAACCAGAAATAACCCTCTTCATCCATTGTGGCCCGGTCGCCAGTGATATACCAGTCACCCTTGAACCTGCTTTCATAAAGCTCCTTCTTATTCCAGTAGGTTCTGAACATTGACGGCCAGCCTGCTTTAAGGGCAAGATGCCCTTCTTCTCCTGGTGGAAGTTCCTTCTCGCAATTATCATCAAGAATCGTTGGTGTTACCCCCATAAAGGGCTTGCCCATAGAGCCGGGGCGTATGTCCTGTACGGGATAATTGGCGATCTGGATACACCCGGTCTCTGTCTGCCACCAATTATCGTGAAAGGGCAATCCAATAACTTCTTTACCCCATAATACCGCTTCAGGGTTCAGTGGCTCTCCTACACTGCACATATATCTCAGGCTCGTGAGGTCATGTTTGCTCACGGGCTTCTCCCCGGCCTTCATCAACATTCTGATGGCGGTGGGGGCAGTATACCAGACAGTCACTTTGTACTTTTCTATTACACGGTACCAGTGGCCTGCGCCAAAGCCTCCTTCATAGACCACCTGGGATACGGCGTTTGACCAGGGACCGAAAATACCATATGAAGTCCCTGTTACCCACCCGGGATCGGCAGTGCACCAGTAAATATCGTCCTGGTGCAGATCAAGCACATACTTGGCCGTGGCATAGTGGCCCACAATGGCCTCATGGACATGTACAACTCCCTTTGGTTTCCCCGTAGTCCCTGACGTATAATGTATGATAGCATAATCTTCCTTGGAGGTTTTCTCTATTTCAAATTCTTCAGGGGCCGCATTCATAAGGGTTTCGTAGCTGACTTCTTTGTCTTTCAAATCATAAGGGACCCCTCTTCTGTTGACGATGATTATTGTGTTAAGAGCAGGTAAATCATCGAGCACTTCATGTACTGTTTTTACGAGCCTCGGTGTTGTTATCAGTACCTTGGCTTCGCAATCTCCGAGCCGGTCTTTCACCGCATCAGGCCCAAAGGCGGAAAAAAGCGGCCCAATGACGCCACCAATCTTCAAAGCACCCAGAAGAGCTATGTATTGCTCAGGAGTTCGGTCCATGTAGGTAAAAATCCTGTCGCCTTTTCTAACGTCCAAATTTCTCAGTGTGCCGGCAAAACGATTGCTCAGCTTTGACAAATCATGAAATGTGTACTCCTCACTTTCGCCGTTTTTCCCTTCCCAATAGAGGGCGATCTTATCTTTCATGGGCGTCTTTAAGTGTCTGTCCACTACTTCATATGCAATATTGATCCCTCCATCATCAAACCAATCAAGCTCTTTGTTGATATCTTCCCACCCAAACCCCTGTCTTGATTTTTCATAATCCAGTAGATTTGGTCTTACTGCCATCTCATTAATCTCAGTCTTACGGATAGGTTCGTAATCCATCGAAGCACTCTCCTTTTGGAAAATTATTTCTCACCTGTAAATGACGCTTTCCGCCTTTTGCACAGGCCATTTTGCGGGATTTTCATGCAAAGAACAATAGATCAATTAAGGTCTCGATCCTACTGTATACTCCATTACTATGCCATCACTTCATTACCTTTAACATCTGCTTAAATTCCTTTGTGCCTGCCTTTTTAAGTATCTGGTAGATGACTGTCTCCGTTGAGGTAATCACTGCTCCTGCTTGTTTCATAAGATCAAGTCCAACACGCCAGTTTTCATCTGTCCTTGAATCAACGGCATCCTGGGGCACGTGGACCCTGTAACCTCTATCGAGGATGGAGACGCATGTCTGGAATACGCAGATGTGGGATTCGACACCTGTAACGATTACATTCCTCAAGCCCTCTGAATCCAGGCGGTGGTTAAAGGCATCCACATCGCAACAATTGAAATGCAACTTGCTGATTGGTTGATAAGCAGGTAAAGATTCTGCCACCTCGGGGAGGGTAGGGCCAAGCCACTTAGGATACTGTTCTGTGAGGATGACAGGGAAATCGAATAGTTTTGAAAGGAGCACGAGCTTTGCTATATTGTCAGCGACCCGTTGTCTTCGCCCCATTACCTGCATGAGCTTTTCCTGCACATCTATAATCAGGAGCCCGGTCTTTTCTTTGTCCAGTTTTGAAATCGTCATAATGAAAGAGGGTGATAGAATTTGCTTTTTGTGGGAAGGAGCATAGGAAAATATCTCTTCCAAGTCAAAGAAAAAGGAGCCATAACATATACGATTTTCAGGTTGGATTACGGGAAGTGCCCGTGACAGAGAGGCAGAGCTTTGAAGCCATTGAATTTATTTAAATAGTTGGCCCGGCTCAATCTTTTCCCTTCCCCTTTAAACTATCAGCCCGTCAGCTCAATCAAGTTAGCTTCAGTTCTTGAGGGTCAGCGCCTGGTCACTTATAAGTAATATTAAGTTCAATTGAAACTGATTTTATTTTTTTGTCGGAAGTTCATAAAGCTATTCCAGACAATTGGGCTGAATCAAGACACAATTCTATGATATCTGCATTCAGATGATATTTTGTTTTCTGGCAAGATATCCAAGCCTGAAAGCGTGGAGCAAAGCCCGGAGGGGACGGATTCAAGAGTGAAGCTTTCTGTACGAAACCTGGAATTTCTTAATATTTAAGGTTTATTTGGGTTATGTTGACTTCATGTTCTTTCAAGCTTACAAAACGCAGTGATAAGTAACACTACAGCGCAAGATTTTGAAGTTCTGCTTTTTTCCTTTTTTTGTGTGATTTAGAA
>JAIWEZ010000228.1:0-3741 GCA_048631945.1 Gammaproteobacteria bacterium
TCATCGTGGTGATTAACAAGATCGACAAACCCAACGTCCGACCTGACTGGGTGGTGGATCACGTATTTGACCTTTTTGTGAAACTGGACGCCCCTGATGACATCCTCGATTTCTCGGTCATCTATACCTCCGCAAAGGACGGTTACGCAGTAACGGATACAGGCGAACAGGGTTCGTCCATGGTGCCCCTTATGGAGACCATCATTTCTCATGTGCCGCCACCGTCGGGCGATCTGGCAGGCCCCCTGCAGTTGCAAGTAAGCTCCATCGACTATTCGTCCTTTCTGGGTCGCCTCGGTATCGGGAAAATCACTTCAGGCGCTCTCAATATTGGTCAGGCTGTTGTTGTGGCCGATCAGACAGGCGCGCTCGTCCCTGCCGCCATTTCCCAGGTGTATCGATTTGAGGGCAACCGCAAAATAGCCGTACCCCATGCCGGTGTGGGCGAGATCGTTGCCGTTGCCGGAATGGACGCCGTCGCCATCGGGGACACCTATACAGTCCCGGACAACCCCTGCCCGTGCCTGCCGGTTTCTATTGATCCGCCAACGATTTCGGTAAACATCATTCCCAATGATTCGCCCTTTGCAGGTAAGGAAGGAACCTTTGTGACCTCTCGCCATCTTGCAGAACGTTTGCATCGGGAAACCCTATCGGATGTCGCATTGGTCGTAGAAGAGTTGGAGGAAGGCGTGGGCTTCAAAATCTCGGGCCGTGGGGAACTGCATCTGGCCATCTTGATTGAGAAGATGCGAAGAGAGGGTTACGAATTTCAGGTTTCTCGCCCCCAGGTTGTGATGAAACAGCAAGGTGACAACACCCTGGAGCCGTATGAAGAGCTGACCATTGACGTTGACGAGGAGTACATGGGCGCGGCAATGGAAGGGCTCGGTCTGCGCAAAGGCAGGCTCATTGACATGCAACAAGGAAACGGGCAGGCGCGCCTTAAGTACAAAATACCTACCAGGGGCCTTATCGGCTACCGGTCTGAATTCATGTCCGGTACCAAGGGCATGGGCGTTATGAACTATGTTTTCCTGGAATACGGTCCCCATGCCGGCGAAATACGCCATCGAAGAAATGGCGTCCTGGTTTCCAAGTCCATTTGCATAACCGTGGCCTATGCCCTGTTCAACCTGCAGGCCCGGGGCAAACTCTTTCACGGGCCGGGCGTTGAGGTCTATGAGGGACAGATCATCGGTGAGCACAGCCGAGACTGTGACCTGGTGGTGAACCCCGCTAAAGGAAAGAAGCTTACCAACATGCGCGCAGCAGGATCTGATGAAAACGTTATCCTCACGCCACCATTGATCATGGGTCTGGAAGAATGCATTTCCTACATCAACGATGATGAGCTGGTTGAGATTACCCCCCGAAACATACGGCTCAGAAAATACAAACGGGGGCAGACCTGCATGACTGCAGCCTTACAAAATGCTGCATGAACCGTTTTTTTCCAAGAAACCTATCCGAAATTCCTCAGGGTAATTTCTAAACAACGGACCCCTTTATCGGCCTTCTGGTGTTGCAAGAGAATAGGAGTTTGATAGGTACCCTGGACAATCCGTGCAGATCCCGTTTCTACACTACTGTAAACTAACAGGTTGATATTGCGTTTCAATCGAAAAATGCGGGAGGCAGGTGAAGACAGGTAGGACAAGACTTTGTCAACGGCAGGGCGACCAGTCTGTAAGTTGTTCATCAACTTATTGTAGAGATGGATGAGATCATAAATTACATAGCCTCTGGTTTTAGCCGGAATGGAAGCTGGATTTTGAAACAACTTTTTGCCCCGTCGGACAATGTAACGCAGTGGATCACTCATCGCGTCGGGGAGATCATGGCGCATAAGCAAAGTTTCGTATTCATTAACTGTCAGACCAGCATGGCGTTCCTCCCGAGCAAGGCGTATATCGATAAGGCCTTTCTCAATACCGTAGGAGTCCAGCAAGTCATTCAGATGCGAGAATAGGCCATAACGCGGATCTTTGAGATTGAAGGAATTGATGGGATGCTCCTCTGTTACAGGAATGAAAAACCTGCCATGATATACGATCTCGTCCCTGTTATGGGCCATAATCGTTGTTTGACGATTTCGGCGATAATTCTTATAAATCCCATCGAGATCGATAAAATAGATCGGTAATTTGGGTTTGTTGATGTAGGTAACACAGTTTTTCAAGCCAGCACTCATGAAGATCAGGTGAGAGTCTGCATTGAGCGGTTCACATTCTTTTTCACTCTCGCTCAATTCTTTTCTTAACTCCATACGGTCGTGGAAATATCCTGCATTTGGCGGGAACAATTTTTGAAAGATGTTGATAAACTGATCAAGCCTTTTCTCGCTATAGCCCAGTTTGGCACAGAACTGCTGGTCGAGATATCCCGCCGTAGTATGGAAAGAACAACAAGTGGTCATGCGGTAGTTTTGTAATAAATCACCGTATTGATCACTGATCATAGCAGCAACATCAACGATATCGAGCCGTGATTTTGGGCTCAGGTTCAAAGTAAGCTCTGTGGGTTGAATCGACATCCTTTCTTCCTAACCCGGACAAGCCGGAACAAAAAAACTATCACGAAAACACGAAAGGCTGAATGTTTTTTTTCGTGCTTTCGTGATCATCTTTTAAGATTTTCTGCCATAAACAACACGAATTCCAGAATTAACGGACTAAATAGCTTTTAGATTAGAAATGCTAATCTTGAATATTGATGGTCTCGTAAAAAGCTATGTTATGCCGCTCTGCGGCGCTGTATCCGAAAATAACATGTCAATCATATCTAAAGTTTATGACTTAGTTATTTGAAAGTCAATTTTTTTCCCAAGAGATATGGAGAGTATTCTGTAAGTAATCCTGTGTGTCCCAGTGACCCAACTCAGCAGAACGTTTGAAATCCTCTATGGCTTTCTCTTTATCCCCTGATAGCCAGTACACCCTCCCTCTGCCGTAGAAATACGATGCCTTTTCAGGATACATGTCAATGGCTTTGTTGATTGACATTAGTGCTTTTTCATATTGGCCTGTTTCTCCATAGCATATGCCCAGGTTATAATGTGCAGAAGTGTTGTTGGGATCGAGCTCAATAGCCTTTCTGAACTGCATTATTGCAGCCTTGTCATTTCCATAAGTCGCGCAGATGGCTCCTTTTTCCAGCCAATATGTTGGATCATCTTTTGCCCCCTTAGTTGCACTTACCTTTTTTCCAGCTTCGGTTGGACTGTCCTGCCGCATTTCTTGATCCTGATGAGCTATGGCTATCTGTTCCTTCAGGAAACTGATTGTGTCGCTATGTCCCCCATTCATTGCCGCCATTAAGGCTGTAACGCCATCTTTGTCCTTAGCATTAATATCGGCATCCTTGGCGAGCAGGGCTTTTACTCTGTCGGTGTTGCCTTCACGTGCCGCATCCAACAGTTCGTCATTTATGCCTGCATAGGAGCCGAAAGAACCAATCATGATGCCAAGTGCACAAATAACAGCAACTAATGCCAGATGTTTATTTAAAGACCTCATCTCTCGCACCCCTCTTTTCTTCCTTACGCTGCATGTATTTGCTGAGGCTGCATATCGTTGGCCGACGCCATATGATAGCTAGTTTCCATCCATAAATGGCCTTTTTCCGCAATCTCTGCGTCAAACTGCGGGATTGCTTGTGCGACGTACCTCGGTACGCCTCCGCGCAACCCCTTGTTTTCCTTGACCTTGCGGAAAATTGCTCATTTCTGAATTGGAAACT
>JAIWEZ010000229.1:0-3675 GCA_048631945.1 Gammaproteobacteria bacterium
CACGGACGACATTACCTTTGCTACATCTGCCGGCTACAACAAGCGCATTAATGAGACCGGGGCGGCTGCAGTGATTGTTGCACATGAGGTTTGCGAAGCCAAGAAAATCCTTGTGCGTGTTCAGAATCCCTTTTTGGCTCTGGCCAAGGTATCTACCTTGTTCCATCCGGTTTTCCGCCCGGTGGTTGGGATCAGCCAGGACGCCCATGTGGGGGAGAATTTCAAGTACGGCATTGATGTTTCTGTGTATCCGGGTGTGTTTATTGGTGACGATGTGACCTTGGGTGACCGCGTTACTCTAAATCATGGGGTTGTGGTCGGCAATGGCGTGGCGATAGGTGATGATGCTTTTGTTCATCCCAACGTATCGATTCTGGAACGCTGCGAAATTGGCAGCAGAGTAATGATCCATTCGGGTTCTGTTATCGGGAGCGATGGCTTTGGTTTCGCGTCTGATGGGGATCGGTACTATAAGATTCCCCAGATCGGTATCGTTCGGATCGATGACGATGTAGAGATCGGCGCTTGCAATACAATCGACAGGGCAACCTTTGGGCGAACCTGGATTAAACGTGGCGTAAAGACAGATAATCTAGTTCATATTGCTCACAATGTGGTGGTGGGCGAGGATACAGTCCTTGTGGCACAGGTAGGCATATCGGGGAGCGTAACGATTGGAAGCCATTCGATCCTCGCTGGACAGGCGGGGGTGGGAGGGCATCTCACCATTGGCAACAGAGTCACAATCGGCCCTCAGGCAGGGATTGCCAAGTCGATATCGGACGGCCAGACTATATCCGGTTCCCCGGGAGTGCCCCATCGGCTGTGGTTAAAAGCGTCCAGCATTATTCCCAAGCTTCCCGATATGAAAAAGAAGCTGAGAGAATTGGAGAAACGAATTGAGGAGATGGAAAAAGGTTCAAAGGATTAGTCGTAGAAAGTGAAGGGAATGAGTCATGGAAACGGTATATGACATTCGAAAGATCATGGAGCTTTTACCCCACAGGTATCCATTTATTCTTGTTGATCGGATTGTAGAAATGGTGCCGGATGAACGTATTGTAGGCCTCAAGAATGTGACCATAAACGAACCATTTTTCCAGGGACACTTCCCTGGAGCGCCAATTATGCCGGGCGTGCTGATTATTGAAGCCATGGCGCAGGTAGGGGCAATCCTTGTAAATGTTTCTCGTTCGGAGGAAAAGCGGAAAGAACTGATCTATTTTATGGGCATTGACAAGGCCCGTTTCAGAAAACCTGTGGTTCCAGGAGACCAACTCATCTTTGAAATAATTCCTGTAAAAAGACGCGCGAACGTTTTTAAGATGTCCGGTAAAGCTACGGTGGACGGAACACTGGTTGCAGAGGCTGAGGTTATGGCCATGACAGGTGAAAGTCAATGATACATCCTACCGCAGTCGTTGACCCAGGGGCAGAGATAGATTCTAATGTTGAGATTGGGCCCTTTACTGTAATAGCAAGTGACGTTCAGATTCATTCAGGAGCAATAATTGGCTCTCATGTGACGATAGATCGGTACACAACCCTTGGATGCGATTGTCACATCTTTCAACACGCGGCCATAGGTGCTGTTCCTCAGGACTTGAAATTCAAGGGAGAAAAGTCGGTTGTTAAGATTGGTCGCGGAACAACAATCCGAGAATTTGTGACAATTCACAGGGGGACAGAGTTAGGCGGGGGAATTACCGAGATCGGCGAAGAGAATTTTTTGATGGCCTATACTCACGTTGCACATGATTGCTTCACCGGGCGAAAGGTAATCTTTGCCAATGCTGCTACCCTTGCCGGACATATCAGGGTGGGAGATTGTGCCATCCTTGGTGCCTTTGTAGCAATTCACCAATTTGTGCGGATTGGAGACTACGCCTATATAGGTGGCATGACTGGTGTGACGAAGGATATTCCACCATACGTGCTGGTATCCGGCACACCTCGCGCCAGGCTCTATGGGTTGAATGCCGTGGGTTTGAAGCGGCACAACTTTTCAAAGGAGACCATGCTTGCCCTCAAGAAGACCTATAGAATCCTATTTCGACTCGGATTGACCTTGAACGAAGGGATTGAAAGGGTCACTGCAGAGGTGGATCAGATACCGGAGGTCGTTAGTTTTATAAAGTTTGTCAAGTCCTCCGAGCGGGGAATAACGAGGTAGGGTGGAACGAATC
The DNA here is from genome assembly GCA_048631945.1 of Gammaproteobacteria bacterium. GTDB lineage: Bacteria > Desulfobacterota > Desulfobacteria > Desulfobacterales. The sequence goes on from JAIWEZ010000229.1 coordinate 2,187, forward strand.
GGAGTCATTGCGGGAAGCGGACAGTTTCCCATCATTTTTTCAAAGGCGGCCAGGGAAAGGGGTTTGAAGGTTTACGCAGTAGCCCACGTAGGGGAAACCGACTCCCGCCTGGAAACCCTTGTAGATGCGATAAGGTGGGTAAAGATCGGTCAATTGAAACGACTTATTGCATTTTTTAAAGAAAATGAAGTCAGGGATGCGGTGCTGGCTGGGGCCATTACCAAGACCAAGATGTTTTCAGGGGTGAGGCCGGACCTGAAGGCCATGAAGATTCTGGCCACTATGGATCATACGCTGGATGATGGACTACTGCGGGCCTTTGCCGGCGAGATAGAAAAAGAGGGGATAACCATTCATCCTTCTACTTTCTTGCTGCCTGAACTCCTGGCAAAAAAAGGATGTTGGACACGGCGCAAGCCGACCAAGTCCGAGATGGCCGATGTGCGTTTCGGATGGCATATAGTCAAAGAGATTGGCAGGTTAGATATCGGCCAGACCGTTGTGGTTCGGGACAGGTCAGTGATGGCGGTTGAGGCTATTGATGGTACTGATGCCACCATAACTCGAGGAGGGAAGCTTGGAAGAGAAAAGACTGTTGTTGTTAAGGCAAGCAAGCCCAACCAGGATATGCGATTTGATATGCCGGTCGTCGCGGTCAAGACCATTCAGACCATGAGTGATGTTGGAGCCTCGGCCTTGGCTGTTGAGGCAGGCAAGACGGTGGTCTTTGAGAGGGAAGAGATGATTGCACTGGCCGATCGAGACAGGATTACGATTATAGGTATAGAATAGGGTAGGCACTTGGAATCTGAGAAAGCTATGAAACCATTACGTGTAGGCGTCGTAGGAGTTGGATACCTCGGCAAATTTCACGCTGAGAAATATGCCCGGATGGATGGGATTAAGCTTGCGGGAGTGGTGGACATCATTCCCGAAAGGGCGGAAAGTGTTGCAAAACGGCTCGGAACTGAATCTTTTGCCGATTACAGAGATCTTATAGATAAAGTAGATGCAGTGAGCGTTGTCGTACCCACCCCCTTTCATTTTTCCATTAGCCGTGATTTCTTGGAAAATAATGTGGATGTCTTGATCGAAAAGCCCATGACAGAGACCCTTGAGGAGGCAGATGCTCTTATAGAGATTGCAGATTCCCACGGTCCGATCATCCAAGTGGGGCATCTGGAGCGATTCAATCCTGCGGTGATTGCCCTGAGGGAGGTAGTGGACCGTCCCCTGTTCATAGAGTCTCACCGTTTAAGTGTGTTTAAGGAACGGGGAACTGAAGTGGATGTCGTTCTGGACTTGATGATCCATGACATCGATATCATACTAAATCTTGTCAGGTCAGAACTCGGGAGCGTTCATGCGGCAGGTGTTCCGGTCATATCTTCTCACGTGGACGTCGCCAACGTACGTCTGGTCTTTGAGAATGGATGTGTTGCCAATATAACTGCCAGCCGTATTTCCCTGAAAAACATGCGGAAGATAC
>JAIWEZ010000230.1:0-3618 GCA_048631945.1 Gammaproteobacteria bacterium
TCGGCACCGCTTCCGACATCGAACAGCACCTTGCCGTCAGCCGATTTGACGGGCTCACCTTTCTCGCCTTTCTTTTTATGAAAATGGTGATCTTTTGTATCGTATGTATCCGCGCGGTGGCACTGGAGACAAAGTGCATTGCCTTCCTTAATAAGTTTCAAACTATGCACGTCATGACAATCGCTGCAGCGCACATCCCTGTCATACATCTTGCTCTGGGTAAACGAGGCGTAAACGTAAACTTCTTCAAGGATTTGGCCGTCGGCAAAATATAATCCTTCGTTGAGTGGACTGGGCAGCAGACTGTCCAGCAAATCCGGTTCGGCATGGGTGTAATCCCCCAGTGCTGCACGCCGGGAATGACATGGTGCGCACAGCTCTACCTGATCCCGTGAGTTGATTCCGGCGGTTCTCACGACAAGCTCGTAGTTCTCTGTTTGAGGCCTGGCCATATCCGGAAGTTCGGCCCATTCCACATGGCGGGAACCCGGGCCGTGGCAGGCTTCACAGCTCACATCGATTTCCGACCAGGTCGTCCGGTAAGAATCGGCTTTGATATGGTAATTCTTTTTCAGATTGGTGGAATGACACTCAGCACACATGCCGTTCCAGTTCTGACCGGCATTGGTCCAGTACAGCCAATCCTTGGGATCAATTGGGGCATCCGGATAGAGGTGATACCATTTCTTTTTCTTGACATCCCAGGCAATGGGCAGGCATTGCAGGCGTCCGCCCGGAAAAGGAACAAGGTATTGCTGCAAGGGATAAACACCGAAGGTATATTTGACTTCAAAATCGTCCATTTTGCCGTCCGGTCCTTGGGTATGGGTAAAGAACCGTCCGTTCTTGCGGTAGAAACGGTTCGTCACCCCAAAATATTCAAAGACGGCATTATCAAAATCGGCCAGCACGGTTGTTTCATTTGCTTCGTCCATCGCCAGATCGTGATGAGACCCTCGCCACTTGTCGTAGTCTTTCTTGTGGCAGTCCTTACATTTTTGACTTCCGACGAAGGTGGCTATCGGTTTCGGCTCTATTGGCCGGCGGAGGCACTTCTCTTTCAGCACATAGGCAGGTATTGAGAGAACGATGACAATCGTTGCGACAACGCCAGTTATTTTCCAATTTTTCACAAAGATTCACCACAGAAAAACGGCAGGCCAGCAGCATGCCTGTTTCAGTCACACCTTATTCTTAGGATATGCCACTTGTTCCGTTCGAAACTCACTTCTTTTCAGACGCTTGCTCGTATCCACCTTCACAATGTTGTTTTCAATGATTATCGGATGCATGTCGAGTGCCCTGGGTGCGGGCGGGTTGATGACATTTCCCGTGATATCGAAGCTTGACCCATGACAGGGGCAGGCGAATTTCTTTTCTTTGTCCACCCATGGGACTGTGCAACCGAGATGTGTGCATTTGTGGGACAAGGCGAGAAAACCCCCGTCTTCCAGCCGAGCAAGATAAAAACGGCCACGAACAAAAGCCGTGACTGAATTCGGTTCAAATTTATCAAACGGTCCGGCCGTGATGACGACATCTGAACTTCCTTTGCGGGCTTTTGATTTTCGCGGTCTCAAAAAGGAAATTACCACACCGATGAATTCAGCCAGGGCAAAAACTCCTAAACCCATCCAGAGTTTGGTCAAGAAACTTCTACGACTAGTATCAGTCTCCGGGGCCTTTTCATCATATTGTTTTTTCATAAGACACTCTCAACTAAGAATCAATTCTTCTTATGCCTTCAATGGCATAGTCTACCACGGCCACATCAATTTCATTCCAGTGCCCCGAAACCACATGCAAGTGATGGTAAGAATAATAAATGCGACCAGCAATAGCACAAAGACCGACTGGATAGCCTCAGTGTCTGTGGCGGCATATCGTTTCTTCATCAGAAGATAAAACCAAATGACTCCTGCCAATATAAGGACGGCTGGCAGCAATCCATTACTAATAGCGGGCGGCATCCCAGGCATCCATGCGTTAAAATCGACAAGGAATTCATCTGCAATCACGCCTATCGGTGTAACGATAACCGCAGTAAGAGCGGCAACTATGGCCATGTGGCGCCCTTTGTAGGAAGCAAACCATACACCGGCCGTGTTGGCATCATAACGAAAGTAAGGTAGAAACATTAGTGTCAAAACCATGACAAGTGGTATCACCACCACCGCAAAGAGCGGGTGGAAATGGAGTAAAAGCTCCTGTAGGCCGGCAAAATACCAGGGGGCTTTTGTAGGATTAGGGCTGAGCCCCGGATTGGCATTTGCTTCCAAAGGGGCATCAAAAACGACAGAAAACAGCAAGATGAAGGCGATCAGCACAGTGGCAACGACCAGTTCCCGTAAAATGAGATTCGGAATAGTCGCTACCGATTCGCCCCGGTTGCCCGGGTCCTCATCCGGGGTGCGAGGCACCACCAAACCGCCGGATTTGCGCACCCGCCAAAAATGAAAGGGCATAAGAACAACCAGACAGGCGGGTATGATGGCGGTGTGAATGGCAAAGAAATTGGACAGCGTCGCAGGTCCGATATCGCTGCCTCCTCGAATCAATTCTTGTAGTCCCTTGCCGATTCCCGGAATGTATTCCAGCATGCCGGTGCAGATAGTGATCGCCCAGAAAGCCAACTGGTCCCATGGTAATAGATACCCGGTAAAGTTGGATAACAGTGCTGCCAAAAACATACCCAGGCCGATGATCCAGTTGAACTGTCGTGGCGCATGGAATGCACCGGTGAAAAAGACCCGGAGGAAGTGGAGAAAGACAACGATCAAGAGCACGTTGCCGCTCCAGTGATGGACGTTTCGGATCAATTGACCGAACAGCACGTCGTTTTGCAAGTGGATGATGGAGTCATAGGCATTGCCCGGCATGGGCTGGTAGACAAATTTCAGCATCAAACCCGTAGCGAATAGCGTGCATACCAGCACGACCGCCATCCCGCCGAGGCCCCAGGTGAGCGTCAATCGGAGCGTGCGTTCCGGAACGCTGCGGGGCCGGAAGTGCAGGATCAGGCTATTGAAAAACCTTCGATAGCCGCGTGCCTCCTTGACTGACCGTACCGTACCGGGAAATATAGAATAGCGAATACTCTGAAATAAGCTGAGCCGATCAGGTATCATATCATTCTTTTCCGTCAATCCTATCCCCTCAATAGACCTCGTTTTCGCCCCCCCCTTTAACTCTTCTATATCGAGAGAGGTTAGCATTATACAACACGCGAAGACATTGATTTAACAATGCGCTCCCAGTGCTTGACCATATAAAGAGGGATCGAAAGAATCTTATCGTGAAATGAAAGCTTTTGCATGGAAAAGCGAATCCCGAGTGGACAGGAGGGGTGTTCTTTTAGAAAAAGGCGCATGCTTTTCAGCGTTCAAGCAAAAGTGGCGCATCAATCACTGTAACCGTTCACAGGTTCAGGGTTCAACGTTCAGGGTTAAGGACAAAGAAGGCATTGAAGATCCGAAGTCCTCGTTACAAATGTTCATTTTCCCAAGTAATTGCCAATTTGGCTTCAAATTTTGGATTAGGCCTGACGAAATTGACGCTTTTCTCGTAAATACGCATCCCAAATGCAGTCCGGGGACGAGAATGGAACCTTGAACCCCT
>JAIWEZ010000231.1:0-3528 GCA_048631945.1 Gammaproteobacteria bacterium
GAATGAAGGATGCCCATTATTCAATTATAAAACTCGCATATCCAACGACCTGTACATAGTCTCCTGTCACGTCGCCGGACGTAGCGTATCGAATCAGTTTAACAGAACTTGCTCCTAAGGCCAGAGACGCTACTAAAGTCACAGTAGTCGGTATTACCCCACACATTGATATATTATATCCTCTCACGGTTTCCAAACGACCATGGGGGTCTAAGGCGATAAATCTTATCAATAGCCAGACGGTCTTTGGACTGGGCCTGCTCCTGGGACTCATAATGAGTCATGTCTGTGCTGGCAACCAACAATACAGGTTTTCCTATCTGTTTTACCGCCTCCACCTTCTTGCTGAAAAACCTGTAGAACATGATGGCCATCAGCGGAATAATGATCAATAGAACCAGATGTTTATTGGGCAATCTCAAATACCATTACCTCATGTAGAGTGTTTGGGCGTTGAGAACACCATAGTTATAGCACAATCCCAGGGAAAAGGGGCTGTTTTAGGATACGGATATGATGGAGTATGCCGCCACAATAGTGATCTTTCTAGCATATTCTATAGCAAGAATAGAGAATGGATAATGAGGTCAGAGAGGGTCTGGGGGGGGGGGAACGCATCCAAAATTCGATCATACTCGGAAAAGGTCAAAGAGCGAAACAAACTTAACTGTTGTGTAATTGGGACTGCTATTGTATTCATAAACACGTAAGAAAGCTGTATTCCCGCAATTTTTCTTTCTTTAAATCAGATTTGCATATAACCGTTGTGCTAAATCGCAAGGTAGCGTTGTGTTAACGCTACAGACTGAAGAATAGGTGCAGATGAACCACATTGATCCTGAAAACGAACGGGTGACAACCGCTTTGCTGCTTGCCGCTGGTGTAGGAAGTCGCCTGCATCCCTTAACACAAAACAAGCCTAAATGCCTTACAAATGTGGACGGGGTCCCCATACTGGGACAGCTGGTCTCCTGTCTGGATCAGCATCGCTTCAAACGTCTGGTTGTGGTGACAGGACACTTTGAAAACTGCATTCAGGACTTCCTTGGAACGCAAGTAGGCGGTATAACAATCGATTATGTCCATAGCCCGCTTTATGCAACGACAAACAACATCTATTCGCTCTGGATGGCCCGTGAAATCATCCGAGAGCCGTTTCTTTTGATTGAGAGTGATCTTGTTTTTGATGAGTCGCTGCTGGAGGATATGCTCTGCCCTGACAGAATTGCCATCGCGCGCATGCAGCCGTGGATGAACGGCAGCAGGGTTACAGTCAATCGCTTTCAAGAGGTCAAGGCCTTTTGGATCGGCACTGCCAGGCCTCCGGATGAACTCACGTATAAGACCGTTAACATCTACAGCCTGTCGCTTTCTTCATGGCATCGGATTAGGGAACGATTGGATCAGCACATTTCTGCGGGCAGAGTTAACGATTACTATGAGGCCGTGTTTGCGGAGATGGTAGCTGATGGCAGCCTTTCTCTTCAGGCCGTATCTTTTGATGGCAGGCCTTGGTATGAGATTGACACCATTGAGGATCTGGCTGCGGCTGAAGCGATCTTTTTGACAGACCGGTACGGAACAGCCACCCCTGTGAATATGGTAGCTCATGCCCCTCGATTGGTCCAGGGGTTTTCACCGAAATTGCGTGATAGGGATACTGCAACTTTTCCTCAGTCGCATCCCGGTCTCAGGCCGTCCATGCAGCCCGGCTTATCCATGGAACCGGCTCCGGGACTTCGTCTCCCGGCGGAGAGACCAGGCTCAAGAGACCTGTCTGACAAGAACTAAGCATGGCAAATCCCGATTACGACACCCAGGCACAGAAATACGAATTGATCACCGGTCAGCATGGCGGGTACTATCGCCATGGCTTTGTAGACCATGCATATCTCTATAATCTCTATTTCCCGCCGCCGGCGATTCTTACTCATCTCAAGAACCAAATGCACGACCTAGTTTTGAACTACCCGGTTGCCCAGGATGCCCTTGCCGGTCTTGTCGGTAATTTCATCAATCAACCCCCTGAGCGAATAGTTGTGGCGAACGGTGCTTCCGAGCTTATTAAGATCGTCTCGGGACATCTCGCGCGGCGGCTGATCGTTCCGGTGCCGTCTTTCAACGAATATGCGAATGCCGCACCTCAGGGACGGGCAGTTGAATTTGCGCTTCGCTCCCCTTCGTTCCATCTGGATGTGGGTAAGTTTGCCGCAGAAGCCGTCCGGGTTGGCGCGAATGTGGCTGTTGTGGTAACGCCGAACAACCCCACCTCATTGGTGGTCCCCCGGTCCGATCTCATACATCTTGCCAAAACACTTGCTAAGGATGACTGTATGCTGATCGTCGATGAGTCCTTCATTGATTTCACACGGGATCGTGATCAGGCGACGCTGGAACAGGACATCGAGCTTTACCCCAATATGGCAATCTTCAAAAGCATGAGCAAAGCCTTTGGTATCTGTGGTTTGAGGATCGGCTATATGCTCACGGCAAATTCCGGATTTGCCGAAGCGGTACGCAACAACATCCATATCTGGAATGTCAACGGGTTCGCGGAGGAGTTTCTACGGCTTGTGCCCCGATATCGCCAAGAATTTACGGAAAGCTGTGACCAAGTAAAGGCCGACCGGGATGACCTTTACGAAATCCTGTGTACGGTCCCGGGGGTAACGGTCTACAGACCCGATGCAAACTTCGTTTTCTGCCGCCTTCCCGACTCGTCGCCCGACGGTCCTGAAGTCACACGGAGATTGTTCATTGAGCATAACATATACATTAAACACTGCCAGGGCAAAACACTGCCGGATTCTGGCCGCTACATTCGCATTTCCAGCCGCACCAAAGCCGAAAATCGTAACCTGGTCGAGGCCTTGGCAGATATCCTCGATTCACCCTGAACGTCTCTTGACAAACAACTGCGTTTCCTGATCAAACTCAAAATCCTCTCCTAAGTAGCCTTGCTCAATCTCTGCGAACGCTTTAGGCTTGTTAGGACAAGGACATTCGATACCCTCAAACATGATCGTACCTAATGGAAAGATGACATCTTCCGGAATCCATTTCGGATTTCCTTGTGGATCACGTCCTGCCCTATCGTGATCCAGCCGGTAGGACTTTTCATCTTCACCATAAATGTAATGGTAAATATCTAACATATTCAGAGGCCATTCCTGATCATAGGCGTCAACAATTCTCTCCCCGCCTTTAGGAAAACAGCCAAATGCATTTGTCGCAAAGCCCCCGACTTCTGTTCTCAGATTATATGTGTACTTATCCGGCAGTTTTCGATCCAATGCTTCTCCTACTTTGGCAAACTCTTTGTCTACACAGCCGATATCTATATCATTGTCATGATAGATGAATTGGCCGTTTCTGTAAGCACCCAACAGGGTCCCACCCTCTATAAAAAACTCAATGCCGGCTTCCTCCAGAATTCCTTTAATTACCGTGAGCAGTTCTACTCTTTCACCGATTATTTCCTTATTCTTACTGACTGTTTCTTCTTGATTAGCTGTTGTTACATCGCCC
>JAIWEZ010000232.1:0-3347 GCA_048631945.1 Gammaproteobacteria bacterium
GTCAAATTCCACGACATGAAGTAGTTTCCATCCATAAATGGCTCTTTTCCTGTTGAGCGGTATTCTCAGGGGATTTTCGTCTGAGGTGTACCCAGTGTACGCCTCGGCGAAAATCCTTTACGCTGCACACTCCAAATTAGCACCTTTGAACCACTCCATTGGTATCAAATTGCTAATGTTAATACGATCTGATTCCATACCGGTGAACTGTTACGAGATAAGTCGTATTATAGAAACAAGAAGGAGAACTTCCCAAGTATGCATATATCAGAAGGGGTCTTGTCCCCAAGTGTGCTCATAGCTGGCGCGGTCCTCACAACAGCGGGTGTTGCTATTGGCATGAAGCGCCTTGACCATGAAGAAATCCCATCTATGGGAATACTCTCAGCGGCTTTCTTTGTGGCGTCTCTGGTTCATGTACCTATTGGTCCTGCTTCAGTGCACTTGGTCCTTAATGGTCTGTTGGGTCTGATCCTTGGCTGGAAGGCATTTCCCGCCATCCTGGTTGGCCTCGCACTCCAGGGCCTCCTTTTTCAGTTTGGCGGTCTCACAACCCTTGGTGTAAACACCTTGAATATGGCCCTTCCTGCCGTCATATGTTACTATATGTTTGGATGGGGTATGAGGGTGGGCACCAGGATGCCTGTATTGTCCTTTACGGCCTTTGCATGCGGTTCTTGTGCTGTCTTGGTCAGCGGTGTTATGGTTGGATTTTCCCTGTATTTTACCGGCGAGGCTTTCTTACCTGCTGCCAAACTGGTAGTGGTAGCCCATTTCCCTGTAATGCTCATTGAAGGGGTCTTAACGGCTGCTTGTGCCCTTTTTCTCAGAAGGGTAAAACCCGAATTATTGGAGGGACACTATGTGCCAAAGCCCTCATAGCAGTCCTAATGCGGCCTGCAACCGCCTGATTATTTTTATCATCTCTGCAGTCCTATGGCTTGTATTTTGCGCGGTACCCGCATTGGCCCACAAGGTCACGATCTTTGCCTGGGTAGAGGGAGATACGGTTTATACCCAGAGCAAGTTCAGCGGAGGCAAGAGGGCCAAAAATTCCACGGTAGTGGTCTATGACAAGGAAGGGAACCAGCTCCTTGAGGGTAAAACCGATGATAATGGAAAGTTTTCCTTTAAGATCCCCAAAAAGACCGAACTCAAGGTTGTACTGAAGGCCTCCATGGGTCATATGGCAGAGTGGACTATACCAGCCGAGGAGATTACTACGGTTGGCCTTGTTTCCAAAAGCAGTACCCCTGAAAAGGGGATTAAATCTACTACTGAAAAGGCCGTCCCTTTGATAGGCACAAAAACGGGTGGGGTGCCGCCTGTACCCACGGCTGTTGGCTTAAGCCGACAGGAGGTCAAGGCGCTCATAGATGAGTCCCTGGACAGAAAACTTACGCCGATAACCAATATGCTGGCCAACTCCCTTGATCGTGGCCCCAGGATGAGCGAAGTGATAGGGGGCATAGGCTATATCTTCGGGCTTGTAGGCGTGGCTTTATATTTTGCAACCCGTCGAAAAGGGAAATAGAAAAATCAAGTGATTGATGAACACTTTGCCATTGGTGACTCCTTTGTGCACCGTCTTGATCCCCGCGTGAAGATTGTCGTGGTGTTCCTTTTCTCTGTTGTCGTTGCCGTCTCTACCCGGTTCGTTGTTCTGTTATCAGCCCTCGCTTTGGGAGTTTGCGTGACATGGCTGGCAAGTTTGCCGACAAAAGAGCTTCTGCGGCGTCTTGTTCCGATCAATATATTCATTATTTTTCTATGGTTCTTTCTCCCCTTTACTGTTGAAGGCAAACCATATTTTTCAGTGGGTCCACTGGTCGGGACCCACGAAGGCGTATTGTATGCCACCCAGATCACAATTAAATCGAATGCGATTGTGGCTGTCCTGATTGCTCTTGTTTCGTCCACCTCTATCTTAACCTTGGGCCATGCCATGCATGAACTGAGGGCCCCAAAAAAGATCGTACACCTCTTTTTCTTTACCTACCGCTATATTCATGTCATACACAGGGAGTATGTCCGACTGGTAAATGCCATGAAAATTAGAGGTTTCCGTCCACGAACCAACATGCATACGTACAAGACTTTCGCCTACCTGGTGGGAATGCTTTTGGTCAAAAGTTGCGACCGAGCACAAAGGGTACACAATGCCATGCTGTGTCGCGGTTTCAGGGGAAAGCTATACAGCCTCAGCGAGTTCTCCCTCAGAACTACTGACGTTATTTCACTCATTTTAATGCTGGTGGTGATCCTGGGACTAGGGATATTGGAATGGACAAAAATAGCCTGATCATAAATCTCGAGGACATATGCTTTGCCTATCCAGGCCGAGCCCCGTCCCTTGACAAGCTCAACTTACAATTCCACCAGGGTGACCGGATGGGCCTGATTGGACCAAACGGAAGTGGGAAAACCACCCTGCTGCACATTATCATGGGACTTATAAAGCCCTCCTCCGGCAGGATAGAGATCTTCGGTGGGCATGTCGAACAGGAAAAAGATTTTAGAATGGTCCGTCAAAAAATTGGTTTTCTTTTCCAAGATGCTGACGACCAGTTGTTTAGCCCCACTGTTCTCGAGGATGTGACCTTTGGCCCCTTAAATCTGGGCAAATCTCAGGATGAAGCCAAGGCGATTGCCCGAAGGACACTTGAGTCCTTAGGTCTGGCCGGATTTGAGGACAGGATCACGTACAAGCTATCCGGGGGAGAAAAAAGACTTGTCTCGCTAGCTACGGTTATGGCAATGGAACCGGAAGTATTGCTCCTGGATGAACCAAGCACAGGCCTGGACGAGACAACGGAAAAGAGGCTTGTTGAAATTCTGAAAAGCGTTGACTTTTCTTACATACTTGTCTCCCATAACATAGACTTGCTCATAGAGACCACTGACTATATCGGTTATATGATCAGCGGAAATATTTCTGTTGATGATGACTCCATTCCCCACACCCACCGTCACATGCACAAGCATGGCAAGTATGCCCACAAACATGATCTGAGCTTGCCGGACAAGAAAAGCTAATCCTGCAATCTTGTCCGAGGTGAAGGCATCGCCTGCCAGGAGACTTTCCCACCGGCCGAGAGCGATTCCGGCTTTCCTCACACAGCATGCTTGATTGCCCCCGCCCTTTCCGCTCATATTACATAGATTGCTCAAAGGTGGCATTTCTTTTCACAATGTGTAACCGCAAATAGCCAGTGTTCGGGAAGCACGCCTTAATGGAATGTGAGCTAAATAGTTTCCATCCGGAAACCGGCCAAAGTTGTCATTTCGAGCAAAGCGAGAAATCTTATGCTATTGAAAACACGTAGGTTTTAGATTTCTCCCTTCGG
>JAIWEZ010000233.1:0-3319 GCA_048631945.1 Gammaproteobacteria bacterium
GTTTAAATCCGAAATCCGAATACCCGCCTGCCAAAGCCACGTACGGCATGCATCTTATATGCTAGCATCTCTGGCAATGGCGGGCAGGTCGAAATTCGAAACAATTTTCAAATCTTCAAAATTCAAATGACCAAAACAAGACCTCTCTCACATTGTTTTGAACATTTGAACATTCGGATTTCGGATTTGTTGAGCGCAAGCTTCACTTCGTGTCGAGTTTCGAATTTCGTGCTTCGGATTTCCGGTTCATCCGGGCCTGGATCAAAATCCAAAAAACCCAAGCAACTCAATAAACCGCTTATGCGATTGACTATACTACTCTATGTTTTGAACCTGTTCTCTAATCTTTTCCAGTTCACTCTTGAGTCCCACAACAATCTGGGGCAACTGCGCATCCCCCCCTTTTGAACCAATTGTGTTTACCTCCCGATTAAGTTCCTGGAGCAGGAAATCAAGGGCCCTTCCCGCTGGACCATCTGATTCGATCATGTTTCGAAACTGTTTTAAATGGCTCTCAGCACGAACTATCTCCTCCATAATATCACTCTTGTCCGCCAAGAAAGCCGCCTCCTGAGCCAGCCGGTTTGGATCTATCTCCACCGTGCCTTGCGTAAGCGCAGCTATCCGTTCCTTTAAGCGACTGTGATACTGTGACAACATGGATGGAGCCAGCCCTCTTATACGAGACAAATCCCCCTCAACAGACTGCAGACGTTTCTGAAAGTCTTGGTATATGGCCATGCCCTCTGAAATCCGCATGGTATCTATACCCTCTAAGGCATCACTGACACATGATGAAAGGTGCGACCAGGTTTTTTCCAAATCCTCTTCAGATTCTGTGGCCGTAATGATCCCCTGCATCCCCAAGAGTGCTTGAAACCCGACCTTTTCTTTAATTTGCAGGGTTTCGTTCAGTTCGCACAAGGCACCATAATAAGCTTTAGCCAGGGGGAGATTGACATGGATATCAGAAACCGTCTGAGAACCATTCTTAACCTTAATAATCACCTCCACCCTGCCACGTGAAATCTTGGTCGCGACCAGTTTCTTGATCTGATCCTCAAGAGGTAAAAACTGCGCCGGCATACGTACTTTGACCTCTCGGTAGCGACTATTCAGCGAACGCATTTCTACAGTAAATGTGCGACTTTCTACTGTTTTTTCCGCCCTGCCAAAGGCAGTCATACTTTTAATCATACTGTTGCTTACCCTCCTGACTGCTTCAACTGATACATATACCTTTGCCTCACGGTTCCAAGAAAAGCCCCGATCGCGTCTCCGGCATAGTCCGGATAGGTCCAATCCAGCGGATGAAAACGATCTTTGTGGTAAATCAAGGTCAGGTCAGCGTAAATTCCTGCCCTAAGGTAAATGCGATGTACATAATTTTTCCCGGTAGCCAGCACAAGCCGCTCTGCCAGTAAGTATCCCGGATCAATATTGACGAGCCGTTTCCCCCGGATTGAAAACCGACCTTCCAAATCGTTGGCAAAGAGCTTGACGTCGGCCAGGGCATCTTGCTGAATCAATTCACGAAAAGCCATCAGCCGCCTAAAAAGTGGCGAACCCATCTCAGAGGTGTAGTAGTCAGTATGTTCAAATGGTAGCCATCGACTTATCACATCCGGCGGGCCAAAGGACTCGGACAGCTTCCGGGCCACTTCTCCAATAATATCTTTGTCCCTGGTGAAACAACCAATAACCAGCTTGGCCGGTGCGGGTCTTGTTGGTTTGCTCATTGGTCATGGCCGTCCGACAGATGTATAATGGAATCCTGATGCCTGCATTCGCTGGGGATCATAGATATTTCGCAAGTCTACAACAATAGGTCGCCTTAAAAGCTCCTTGACTCTTTCCCAGTTGATTGTTCGGAACTGGTTCCATTCCGTAGCCAAGATCAAGGCATCAGCCCCTTCAGCCACAGCATACAGATCTTCTTTGTACGCGATATCCGGCATGTATTGCTTTGCCTGCTCCATCCCCGCCGGATCATAACACTGGATACCTGCCCCCCTTTCCTGCAAACCCCGGATGACAGGAATGGTGGGAGACTCTCGCATATCGTCCGTATTCGGCTTAAAGGTTAATCCTAGGATCCCAATGGTTGCGCCCCTTATATCCCCGCCCAGAGCTGAGACAATCTTTTCAACCATCATCTCTGGGCGCTCATTGTTTACTCTAAGCACCGCATCGACAATCTTGAATTCATACCCGTGTTGCTTGGCAATTTGACTGATGGCCCGCGTGTCTTTTGGAAAACAGGATCCGCCAAAACCCGGCCCCGGATGCAAAAACTTGGGACCAATCCGCTTGTCAAGACCCATACCCTTGGCCACCTTGTGTACATCAGCCCCAACCCGCTCACATATAGCAGCCATCTCATTGATGAAGGATACTTTTGTAGCCAGAAAGGCGTTGGAGGCGTACTTGATCATCTCCGCTGTCGCCACGTCGGTGATCACAAAGGGAGTTTCAACCAAATAGAGGGGATTGTATAGGTCCTTGAGGATAGCAATAGCCTGTTCGCTCTCGGCACCTATTACAATCCTGTTGGGACGCATAAAATCCTCAATGGCCGACCCTTCCCTCAGGAACTCAGGATTAGAAGCAATGTCAAAGGCACAAGGTTCGGTCTGGTTTTCCTTGATGATAGACTCGATCATCTTCCCTGTGCCAACAGGAACCGTACTCTTTGTCACCACTACCTTATAGCCGTTCATGGTTTGGCCTATTGATTTGGCTACCTCTTCGACATATCTCAGGTCGGCGCTCCCTTCCTGGTCCGATGGAGTTCCAACGGCAATAAGAATAACTAAGGCATTTCGCACACCATCCTTGATGTCTGTCGTAAACGAGATGCGGTCTTCATTCACATTCTTTTCAATGAGTTCCGCAAGTCCGGGCTCGTAGATCGGGACTTTCCCCTGATTCAGCATGTTAATCTTTGAGACACTACTGTCCACACATGTTACCCGGAGTCCGAACTCAGAAAAACAGACCCCTGTCACAAGGCCCACGTATCCTACTCCAACCACGCAGATATTCATTGAATCGCACCCCCTTGAGTTCTCAGAAGATAATGAAGGTTATTCAAGGTTATTAGAGTATGACAAGCCCTAACCTGGGCAAGCCGGGACCAAAAAAGATTTGATGCTGGTTCCTGGATTCTTGATACTGGATAATCCTTGATTCCAGCATCCAGTATCAGATTTTATAGTTCCTCCAAGGCGCTTGCAGGAATAAATCTGCCAGAAAAAACACGAATCATAGAACTTAGGAACTACGCCTCGTCCAAGGCTGCACTTGAAAGAGGTGGCCT
>JAIWEZ010000234.1:0-3268 GCA_048631945.1 Gammaproteobacteria bacterium
AGAACTTAATTATGGAGGCACACGGCGGTTTTATTGGCCAAAGCAGGATGCTAACCATTGACCAGATCATCTACGTATTGCCATCAGTCTATGGACATCTGCCCCAAAGAGATCGCTACTCCATCGCTCGTTTGATTGGGAAACTGACCCATCCGGAAAAGCGGGGGAAAGCAAAAACCATCCTGCTTCTTGGGCCGGGCCGCTGGGGGACGAGCACACCTTCTCTGGGAGTACCAGTGTCCTTTTCTGAGATTAACACGGTCTCTGTACTTTGTGAGATAGACACAATGCACGAAGGGTTGACGCCGGATCTTTCAGTTGGAACACACTTCTTCAATGATTTTGTGGAAAGAGACATGCTCTATATTGGTTTCTCTGCGTCAAAGAAACAAAACATACTCAATCAAGACCTCTTAAACGAGTTGCCAAACCGCTTGGATGCCTTCCTTCCGGAAGTATCTACATGGTCTCAAGCTGTCCGCGTTATTGATGCTCCTGGCACAGCGAAAATCAGTTTGATCGCAGATCATATGAGGCAAAAGGCTGTGGTCTATATCGATACGAAACAAGAGTAGGTCCAGACAAATTTCGATTTGTCAAAAACAATATTGTCGTTACAATCATTGTTGCGAGAGAAAAATAGTCTGTGGAACAATTGTTTCCCCAATTGTTTACCCCCAGCCTGTGCATTGAGGGACCGGCAAAAAATAACTTCAAGAATCTTGATTTCTGGGGAAGTCTAAGTGACCCCGATTTCAGATTTTGGGTCATCCGGAATTGCCAGCGTGTAGACCAACCGAAGGTTGGTGCCGGGGTAATTGAACTGGGCATCGTTTAGGTTTTCAAGCAGGTGCCGAATGGCTCGATTTGACCGAGGAGTGGCCATCCCGTGTACAACGACTTTGAGGATCCCTTTGTCAGGATCGGGTAAGATATCCGCTTCGGATCTGCACAGATCCTGAATCAGGACACGACCATCATCGTGACGGGCCAACTGTTCACGGACAATGCCAACCAGGGCGGTTTCGGCCCGGTAAGCAATCAGCTTGACCGTATCGGTGAGCTTTTTACGACTGGGCGACAGTCGCTCGAATTTGTCCTTATCTTCAAGCTCGGACCACTTTATATGTTTGTCCGTCTGTTTTATCTTCTCCTTTAGCTCGTCGAGTGTGTGTTCAAGCTGTTGAATCTCCTCAACCAACGCAGTCTTTTTTGTCTGCCATTTGACAATATCCTTCTCTTTGGGAGCAGCGTTGAGCGTAAGTTGCGTATAACTGGCACGTCGGCTCGTGAGTTTTGAATTAAGAGAACGGCGTTGTTTGTCCAGTTCACGCCAAGTGGGATTAATGACCGATTGGGGGTCAGGAAGTGCCTCGGTCTTATATTCGTTAAGTAAGTCTATAGCAAAGTGTTGCATCATGTAGCCAAAGAAGTTTTCCTGCGCCCATCGGCTGAATATCTGGGCTGCATCCTGCATGCCTATAGAGCCGTAAGCAGTACTAATAAGACTGGTCTGATGCCCGCTTTGGGTCAGCTTTCGTACTTCTCGAACCCACAGCCCTTTTTTGTGATCACCGATCCACGAGCCCATCTCTGCCAGCTTCATACTCAGTTGTTCACCAGAGGGCATGGTTACCTTGGTATCAACGAACCAGCCCTCGGGCCAGTCATCGCGGGGATACTTATGGTAAGTGATGCAGGCAATGCGATGCTGCCACATGTCTCGAAAAAACTCAGGACTGTAGCCTTCACGATCAAAGATGATGACAAATCGATGCAGGTAGGGATTCTCCTTCAGTTCTTTTTCAGAAGGCTGTCCAGGCACATCCTGTAAGAGACGCGGGACGATATCACTACGTAATGCTTCGAGCATCCCTTTATCGACCGTCCGTTCGACGACGAAATAGGGTTGTCCCAGGGCATCGTTGACCCAGTAGTCGGTGATACCGCGTAAGCATAAGCGTTGCCGGGATACGAACCGACGAGGCAACTTTGTTTTATGGCCGTGATAAACACGGACATGGCCATCGACATAGAGGTTTCCTGTCAGTTCCGGGAACTGCTCCATCCAGTCTCGACTCAACAAGGCGGCCCATTTCTCTGGTGCATCGTCTTTGCTAAGCTGGGCTAGCTTATTTCGCAAGCAGCGCACTTCGGGGATGCGGTCCAAGCCCATCAGTTTACCCAACTCTCCCGGTGAATAGTACTGCAGTTGCTCTGCCGTTTTGATACGGCAAAGGGCCATGTAGGCCAACAGGATCAGTATCTGCAGCGTCGTATAGTAGCCGTTGAGTTGCTCAAAGCACTCACCAACATACCGAAACAATCCATTGACGACCAATGCCGGCAGCGCACACATAACGCCACCAAATGACACATCACGGCATGGTTCAAACCGGGTAGGGGCTCCGCTGAGCATGCCGAAAGCAGCCAGGATACGTTCCCCTGGACGTGTACAGGCCGTTCCCATAGTCGCTGAGGCATCTTTATGACTTCTTTGGGATTTGTCTGAGCCACTCGTTTTGGCTGGCGGGTTGGATTCGGTGAGTCGCCCCTGGTTAATGGCTTTGCGTAACGTATCGTATTTGATGCTCAATTCTTCTGCTACCTGCCGGCGTGAATAACCGAGATTGAGCAATTCTTGGGCCTTAGCCTTACGTTCCTTGTTCAAGACAGTGCCGCCGGTGTGCACGGCCTTGGGCGCATAAAAGGCGGATGCTCCAGATATTCTAAATCTCTTGACGCTCCGCTTAACACTGCTGCTGGAGACACCAAAGACACGAATGATGTCGCTCTGTTTACATTGACCCTCACAAACTAACAGGGCGGTAAACATGCGAAACGACTTGTGGTCCTTTTCCGGATGCGTGAAGATTGGATTGATCCCACAGAAATATGTCCAGCGGCCGTCTTGACGGGCAACACTGAGAATATCGTTGATTGAAGTAACTCCGCCAGGTATAAGTGGCAGCAACGCTTGAATGATACCTTCCTCCTAAAATTGGGAATAAAAATGGTCGTAGAACAACCAGGAAGGTATCATTTTTGTTTTCCGGTGACCAGTCTTGAGTTGCCCCTGACGACCAATCCATAACCGCCGCTATGAAAAGATGATGCGCCTCTCTAATCAGAATTTAAGCCCTCGTTAGAGGTCCGTTGTTCTGACCTTCTTGTACTAGGGTGTTGGAGGATTTGTTTCAAAATTCTTGATTATAGATGCTTGCTTTTGGAAGATAGCAAGAAAAACAAAACCCTAATTGACAATTAG
>JAIWEZ010000235.1:0-3235 GCA_048631945.1 Gammaproteobacteria bacterium
CAAGGCAGGGATATAACCATTTCAAAGAATGCAGATATTCTTAAGGATTCGAGGGGCCATACGATTGCCGGCATAGAAAGTTTCGTCGATATTACCGGCCGCAAGCAGGCAGAGGAGGAACTCCGAAAGGTAAACGAGGAGCTTGGGGACTTTGCCAATGTTGTCTCCCATGACCTGAAAACGCCTATCACCTTCATCCAAGGATTTTCTTCATTCCTGCTCGAAAACTATCAAGAAAAATTGGAGGAGAGGGGCCGAACGTGTCTTGAACGGATCGAAGCCAATGCCTTGCGAATGGGGGCGTTGGTCACTGATCTCCTGGCCTTGTCAAAAATCGGCAGGGTAGTCTCTACTTTTAGGGATGTTTCCTCTGTTGAGATAGTAAGAAACGTAACCTCGGGCCTCCAAGACAGACTGAAGGCAAATGGGATAGAGTGTGTTGTGATAAACGACCTTCCCACCATCCACTGCGATGGAGAAAGGATATATCAAGTTTTTGAGAACATGCTTGTAAATGCCATCAAGTACATGGGGGACACAAAGCGGCCTAACATCGAGATCGGATACGAAGATAGGGCAGGCTTCCATGAGTTTTATGTACGGGATAATGGCATCGGGATTGATCCGAAATATCACCGCAAGATATTTGAGAGGTTCCATCGGTTAAAAGAAAAAGATGATGAGGAAGGAACAGGCCTGGGGCTCGCAATTGTTGAGAGGATTGTGAATAACCACGGTGGAATGGTCTGGGTGGAATCTGAGAAGGGAAAGGGCTCAACCTTTTATTTTACCTTGCCTAAGGCGTCCTGACTCCGTTAGACAACTATATTCTACAAGCCTATATGCAAGAGAGAACAAACGGAGTCAAGAATGCTGCCAGGGGACCCGTGGGTAGGTCTGGTGAATTCTATTTTCAGCAGGAGCTTTCGACCGACCGCGTTTTTGTGCAAAAAGGGCCGCCATTTGTTCTTTTTTCCATGTAAAAAACCTGGCCATGGTTGCAAAAGAAAAAAGACTCCTTATTTTATGAAGCTCAACCCTTCGAACCACAGAGGGGTTTTCTGCTTTGCGAAAGTGTTGAAGCCATCAAAATGCCGGTAAGGCAACAGACAAGGAGATACAACCATGACAGATCGTTCGCACATGACATTGTACAGCGGAGGGCACAGGGGGGCTGAGGCCGAATTCGGAGCCCTTGCCGAACAGTGGGGAATTCAGGAAGTCAACTTTTCTTTTGAAGGCCACAAAACCGAAAGAGACAGAGGGATGAAGGTGCTGAGTCCTGAAGAGCTCGACAGAGGTGATGTGAGCATGGAGATCGTTTCCACCCGTATGGGCCGGAACTATTCGAAAGCCGAAAAAATACGCAAGGTGATCCAATCCATTTTCCACATGGTGAACAATGGCTACCACATAATCGCTGTCGGCTGGATTCAACCGGATAGAACCGTCAGAGGAGGAACCGGCTGGGGGGTTGAACTGGGGAAGCTGTTCAATCGTCCTGTAAGCGTGTACGATCAGGAGCAAAAGAAATGGTTTGCCTGGAAAGACAATGCATGGGTGGCTGAAACGCCGATTATTACGGATAAAACCTTTGTGGGGACCGGAACTGTCAATCTCACGGACGAAGGCCGAAAAGCACTTCTCGCCCTGTTCGAGAATTCCTTTGGGCCAGCGTAATCTGCCCTTCTACTTAAAGGAGTAACCCTCAGCTTTTTACCGCAAACTGTAGCTGACATGCGCTGATCATATCTGTTGCTGACTGGGGCCGGGCCAAGCTATCCTCATTGATGTGGTGCAACGACAGAAAAATCGCTATCGGTCCTGCTTTTTGAGAGACTTCTTTTCGTTGTCTCAAAAATGCATCTCTCGACCCAACGGTGTCGCATCCGATCCTGCCCGAGCGGCCCGTGTATCACCCCGGATCGTATTCAAATCTGAACACAATCTCTTATCCAGCCTCTGTGATCTGACCTTATCTTTGTCAGGCCCCGACCGGTTCTTTGTTGCACCCTTTGCTTTGGTGTTTACTTTGGTGTTTACTGTGGAGGAAGACCACGTTGAAAATGAAAGGTGGGCTTTGGGGATCAAATCTTTACTCTTGACAAATGGAGGAGCATAAGGGCTCGCGCGAAATCTGCGAAGTTATTTTTGTGCGAGCCCTAAAGGCGTTAGGAAAAGGCAAGAGTCTCTTGAACATGGATGATGACGGGAAAAGCAGAACGCAGGCGAAAAATGAAGACAGGGCCTTGCAGGTGATTGGGAAGCAGCTCGTGGGCCTTTCGTCCAAACAGCTTGCAAATATCTACGTGCCGGAAGAACTCCTCGAGGCGGTCATGGTTGCCCGGAAGACAAAAAAGCGCGGGGCAAAACGGCGGCAGATGCAATACATCGGCAGGCTCATGCGCAATATCGACCCTGAACCCATACGCAATGCCCTTGAGAACATCCGGCTTGGTGACCTGGATAAGGCCCGTTCCTTTCACCAGATCGAACAGTGGCGAGATGCTATCAAAGCAGGAGAGGAGCAGGTTATTGAAGAGGTCCTCGCCAGTTGTCCTGATGCCGAAAGGCAGCGCCTCACACAGCTCGCAAGAAACGCCAGCCATGACGTTCAAAAAGGCAAGGGCGTGAAATCATCGAGGGTGCTTTTTCGTTATCTCAAGGAAATTGCAGGGCTTTAAGCGGGCTGGGAAGCGACAGGGACGGTCAGCACGGCTCCGATTAAAACGAAAGCGGTGAAAAATGGTATCAGCCGATTGGATCAAACGCCCTAGAAGAGAAAAGCGACAAGCGGCGGTATATCAGTATCAGAAGGATTGCCGTTATTTTGCCCAGATAGCCGACAGCTTAAAAGAAGCCGGCGGGGAGGAACTCGCTGAACTCGGCGCCGAAGATGTCAGGCCGGAATTCAGCGGAATTCATTTCAGGGCGGACAAATCAACCCTGTATCGAATTAATTATCTGGCCAGGCTTCTTTCACGGTGCCTTGCGCCGTTAATATCATACGCTTGTCATGATACCGATACGCTGTATCAGAAGGCCAAACAGATCGAGTGGGAAGATTTTTTTGCGGAAGGCAATACCTTTGCCATATCGGGGAATGTTTCCGACAGCGCGATTACGCATTCAAAGTACGCTGCCCTCCGCCTTAAAGATGCGGTTGCCGACTATTTCAAAGAAAAAACCGGTCAGCGTCCGGATGTGTCGGTAAGAAATCCGGATATCCTGCTGA
>JAIWEZ010000236.1:0-2936 GCA_048631945.1 Gammaproteobacteria bacterium
CGGCCCCTCTATTATCTGCAGATAGTAGAGACGCACCAAGAGAATCAAAAAAGCTGCCAGAATGCATATCAGTACTCCGGAAACCCTTTGCCTGTACCAATCGCTATCGACTGTGTGCAGATAGCTACCCATCACCTGATTGCGATATCCCCCGTTTCTCTCGGAACACCTGATAAGCGTTGGAGTCGAGTCAGAAGCCTTCCCAAAAGCAAAAGGATAACAGGCCCGGTGAGTGCGGCGATTATGGTCTGTGACAAGACAGGAGTCATCTGGACGGCAAGCGATTGGGCCTCCGCCCAGGGGACTGATAGTGAAATGCAAAAAATAAGGTGTTGCGCGAGTACGCACACGCCAATCAAAACGGACTGAAATAAGGTGTCACCCACATCAAAGAACTTGGTCAGACTTTTTACCCATAGAAAAATCCAGAAATAGATACTTAGGTAGAGACCAAATATCCCTCCGGAAATCAAATCCATAATAAGGCCAAGGATTACAACCACAAAGATACCCTCCCTATTAGGAAGGTTAAGGCTGAGGAATACAACAAGAGGAATTAACAGGTCGTAGAAAATACCGTGAAATAAGGGTAGTCTCAAGATCGTAGTCTGTGCCACAACTGCGGACAATCCGACAACCAAATATATACAAGAAACTTTCATCATTCCAGAACAACCAGCACCTCTTCAAGTCTGGTGAAATCGACGAATGGCCGGACCTTCACCTCTTGAAAGAGCCCAGACGAGGGTCTGGAAATCTCTGAGATTGCGCCCACCCGCAGACCCTTGGGGAAAAGACCATCCAGTCCTGACGATATCACCGTATCTTCAATCTTGATATCCGCCTTTCTCACAACGTATTTGAAACGGCAACTCTCACTGGTCTCCCCTTCGATGATGCCACGGGAGCGGGTACGCTGAACAAGTGCATCTACGGCACTACTACGGTCGATAATCAACAATACCTTGGCATACCGGCCAGAGGCCCCAATAACACGACCCACGATTCCATCCGAGGTTATCACAGCCATTCCCTTGGAAATCCCATCTTCAGTGCCCCTGTTGATAAAAACAGTCTTAAACCAACCAGACGGGTCCAGCCCGACAACACTTGCAGGCACCATGCGGTAGGGAAGCTCGGACTTCATCTCCAATAGCTTCCGAAGACGTCGGCAGGCTAACTCAGATTCCAGAGACCAGCTCTTTTCCATCTCAGCCTTGGCAAGCATCCCCTTAAGTCGATCGTACTCCTCACGGACTGAGACCAAATAAAAATAATGATGCCACATACGCGAGCAAAAATGCATAGTTCGACTAACACCTTCCTGGAAAGGCACTATACCCGCCATTGCCACTCTATCAACTATTGTGTATCGATGAGGATGCTTGGCGCTAATGGAAAGGAGGACAATACTGATCAGGGCAAAAAGGACCACGCACAGAATCCTTGCCAGCTTTTTTGAAAACATATCTCATGTATGCAGCGGAAAAGGTTTTTTTACTTGAGAGCCATTATAACATAATGGCTAAGAAATTTTCTATTACTGGATCATGACCTCCCTCAAGATAGAAATATTCTCTAGGGCCTTACCTGACCCCAGGGCAACTGTCGAAAGCGGATCTTCGGTCACCGTAATGGGTAAACGAGTCTCCTCTCGGAGCAATCTGTCCATGTTTTTGAGGAGGGCCCCCCCTCCGGTCATGACTATCCCCCTCTCGACGATATCCGCTGCCAATTCGGGCGGGGTCTGTTCCAGGGCTATTTTTACGGTCTCAACAATGGAATCGATCTGTTCGGCAATCGCGACCCGGATCTCTTCCGAATCAATGGCTAGAATTTTCGGGATACCTGATACCAGGTCCCTTCCTTTCACTTCAATGGTCTCTATGTTTTCCGGATCAGGATAAGCATTACCAATTGTGGTTTTTATCAGTTCTGATGTTCTTTCTCCAATTAAGAGGTTATATTTTCGCTTAATATATTGAATGATCGCATCGTCCATCTTATCCCCGCCGACCCGAATCGAGCGGCTGTAAACTATACCCGCAAGTGATATGACGGCCACCTCGGTAGTGCCGCCACCGATATCAACGACCATATTGCACGTGGGCTCCGTAATCGGAAGACCCGCTCCAATAGCCGCAGCCATAGGTTCCTCAATAAGAAATACTTCGCGGGCGCCTGCTGATTGAGCCGATTCCGTCACGGCACGCTTCTCCACCTGCGTAATCCCTGACGGGACGGCAATGATGATCCTGGGCCGTATGAGACTTCTGCGGTTATGCACCTGACGGATGAAGTATCGCAACATCGCCTCAGCCACCTCAAAATCGGCAATAACACCCTC
The DNA here is from genome assembly GCA_048631945.1 of Gammaproteobacteria bacterium. Classification (GTDB taxonomy): domain Bacteria; phylum Desulfobacterota; class Desulfobacteria; order Desulfobacterales. Next base: position 2,348 of record JAIWEZ010000236.1, read on the forward strand.
TTTCATTGGACGAATGGCAACTATATTGCCTGGTGTCCGTCCCAGCATCCGCTTGGCCTCTCCCCCGACTGCCAACACCCTGTTTCTATGCCGGTTGTCAGTGCGAACCGCCACAACAGATGGCTCACTGAGCACTATCCCCTTACCCTTAACATAGACAAGGGTATTGGCTGTGCCTAAATCAATAGCTAAATCGTTAGAAATAGCCCCCAGGATTGCGTTAAACACTTTCGAGACTCCTAATCAAAGTTCTATAAATTATGCAGACGGCAGCTGTGGTAATCGCCAGCCATATATAAACCGTCCAGACCACTTGGATCTTTAATTATAAATACAAATTAGCATATACAATCCGCGAATTCAAGTAAATAATAGGTCCAATGGGTTCAAAAAACAATAAAATTTGTTTGAGATTTCTGCTACATTATGTTTAGAAGCCATTTCAAAACCTCAGATCGCGTTCGAGGGCAAGGCGGGGGCCGATGATAAAGCGCAGCATACACGGGAGTATGTGAGCATTTTGAAGAGGCCCTCAACACAGCCATCGGGCGCTAGATGAGTTTTTGAAATGGCTTCTAGGGTGTTTTTC
>JAIWEZ010000237.1:0-2905 GCA_048631945.1 Gammaproteobacteria bacterium
GCGTTCAGGGGAGGTTGCCAAAACGGGCGGGAGATACTGACGCCATGAGGTCTTAGAAGATTCAATCTTGGAAAGCTCTTTCTTCTTAAAGAGAGTCCCCATATAATACCCCTCAAAGAAACCACGCTTCGCCCCGGGCCGCACTCGGAAAAAGTAGCCCGTACGGGCAGTTCTATACAAAAGCGATAAATTCTAAATTCGAATATCGAAATCCGAAACAAATCCGAATGTTCAAATGTTCGAAACAATGTGACAAGAGTTTGTTTTGATCATTTGAATTTTAAAAATTTGAAAATTGTTTCGAATTTCGATATTCGAATTTCGGATTTAATCTTTATGAATATAAACAATATGTCAGAAACATCGACAGCCTTTTGTTGATTTTATGTCGCTAAGCGCCTGTTACCTTGTTTCGTAACAGGCGCTTAGAGTTCTATACCCACCCGGGCGGCCTCTCCTTGGTCAAAATAATGTTTGGTACATTCCATCGTGGTCACCAGATGTGCCTTTTCCATGAATGATGCAGGTGCGTCACGCCCCGTAAGGATCAGCTCCATGTCGTGGGGTTTACCATCCATAAGCGCCAGCACCGCATCTTCGTCAACAAGCCCCAGCGAAACAGCCACATTGACTTCGTCCAGAATGAGTAAATCGCACACCCTTTTATCCAATGTTCTGCGGGCCTCTTTGAGGGCTGCCCGTGCCAGACTGACATCCTCGGTACTTGGGTTGGCACGATCCACAAAACCGTTTCTTCCCATCGGTTTGATTACAAAGTTTGCGGAAAGGCTCCGGGCCATCTTTAGTTCGCCTGTTTCTTGGTCTCCCTTTAAGAACTGAATCATCACGACCCTGAGGCCATGGCCCACAGCACGCAGGGCCAAACCCAAAGCTGCTGTAGTTTTCCCTTTTCCATCGCCTGTATATATTTGAATAAGCCCCTTTTTAAGTCCCATCTATTTCCCTTTCAAAAGATTGCTGGCTATGACCAACCTCATAATCTCGTTTGTTCCTTCGTAGATTTGGCAAATCTTGGCGTCGCGCATGTGGCGCTCCATGGGAAACTCCTTGCAGTAGCCATATCCGCCAAGGATCTGAACACCCTCAACGGCAGCCCGCATGGTGATATCCGAGGCATACATCTTGGCCATGGCAGATTCTTTCTCAAACGGCCTGCCATTGTCCTGAAGCCATGCGGCCCTCAGAAGCAGGAGCTCTGCTGCATCCAGCTCAGTGGCCATATCTGCCAGCTTCCACTGGATCGCCTGAAACTCGCTGATCGGTTTGCCGAATTGCTCTCGGACCTTGGCATATTCAAGGGCCTCTTCCAGGACTGCCCGACCTATTCCCACGGCTTGAGCCCCGATCCCCAAACGACCCGCGTCCAGGGTGGTCAGCATTTGCTTCAGGCCCGATCCCTGTTTACCAATGAGGTTCTCTTTGGGAATACGGGCATCTGTAAATACCATTTCCGCCGTGCCGGAGGCTTTTATCCCCATCTTGTCCTCAACGCGGCCCACAGAAAAGCCCTCCGTGTTCCTCAGGTCCACAACAAAGGAGCTTATCCCTTTGTACCCCTTTTTCTTGTCCGTAACCGCCGCCACTACACAGTAGTCTGCCACATTACCGCTAGTGATAAATTTCTTCTCACCATTGATGATCCAGTTCTCGCGGTCCAGCACTGCGGTGGTCCGCATGGAGGCAGGGTCCGACCCCGCCCCGGCTTCCGTAAGGGCGTAGCACCCGATTGCCTTGCCACTTGCTACCGGGGTCAGATATTTGACCTTTTGTTCATGACTCCCAAAGGTGCTGATCGGAAAACAATACAAGGAATTGTTAACCGACATTATTACACCGGAAGAGGCGCACGCCTTTGAGATTTCAACGACCGCCAGGATGTAGGAGACATAGTCCATGCCGGCGCCACCGTATTTTTCTGAAACGGTGATCCCCATAAGACCCAATTCTCCCATCTTCTTGCACAGGTCCGCGGGGTGTTCGTGTGTTTCGTCAAGTCGGGCTGCCACCGGCTTGATCTCGTTTTCCGCAAAGCGCCGACACATCTCCTGTATCATCTTCTGCTCTTCAGTGAGTGCAAAATTCATGTGTTCTCCTACTAAAACTACTCCTTTTTGACCCCAAGAATGCCATTATAGGTTTACCCCGTTGAGTTATTCAACTGGGGGCCAATATCACCCCTCTGACTCAATGTGCTGAACTGTGATGAAAGGATAACGGCCTGACAGTTTTAATGGTTTTCAATTTATCGGCTTCGGACCGCTGGGCAAAATATAGGTCCCATCGCAGCTGAAGATTCATCCAGAAGTCTGGGGATACGCCGAAGAATTTTGCGAGTCTCAGGGCCGTGCTCGGTGTTATCCCCCTGCGGCCGTTGATGATCTCATTCACCCTCTGATATGGCACATGTATCGCCTCAGCCAATTCCCTCTGGGTAAGTCCCATAGGCTTTAGAAACTCCTCCAAAAGCATCTCCCCAGGGTGGGTTGGCGCACGATGTGTTGGTATGCGGATCATTTCTTCCTCCTCAAAAGATTAAAATGCTTAATGATAATCTGTAATTTCAACGTCAACCGGCCCCGTTTCTGTCCATCTGAAACATATACGATACTGATCATTGATACGGATGCTGTATTGTCCCACTCGGTTTCCGGATAGAGCCTCCAAACGATTACCCGGTGGAACACGAAGCTCGTCAAGCGACAGCACAGAGTCAAGCTGATCGAGCTTTCGAACAGCGATTTTCCACAGGCTTTTGGGACATAATCTCAGGGCAGCTTCGGTTGCTTTGCCGTTAAAACCATCCTCGGTTGCTTTGTTCTTGAAGGCTAGTGCCATGAATACACAATAGCACGGATACCATGCTATGTCAAGCCAAAAACCTAAA
>JAIWEZ010000238.1:0-2838 GCA_048631945.1 Gammaproteobacteria bacterium
TGCGACGTACCTCGGTACGCCTCCGTGCAACCCCTTGTTTTCCTTGACCTTGCAGAAAATTGCTCATTTCTGAATTGGAAACTTAGCTTGTGCCCATTGTGTTTTTACGATTCGTGGATGGGCACTAGTTAGTGCGACACTAGGGAAATTGGGTCAAAGATGAAACTTCAAGTTCCAGGTTTTGTTGCAGGTGCCGTTGCTGCCGGGCTAAAAAAAGACGGGAGCATGGATCTGGGCATGATCTTTTCTGAAGTGCCTGCCAGTGCGGCTGGTGTTTTCACGACCAATCAGATTCAAGCAGCCCCGGTGCTCCTTGGCAAAAAGCGGATCAAATCAGGGCGTTGTCAGGCCATTGTAGCAAACAGCGGCAACGCCAATGCGTGTACGGGCAAGCGAGGCATCGAAGATGCCGAGGGTGTTGCACGTGCCGCAGCCACAACCCTCGGGATACATGAGGATCTGGTGATGGTAGCTTCCACAGGTGTCATTGGCCGGCATCTGAACACTTCTGCCATTGAAGCTGCTATGCCGAGGCTTGCCGACCAGCTCAGCCCAACTGGGCTTTATGACCTCGCCCAGGCTATTATGACTACCGATACCTTTCCCAAAGCCCTTTCAAGGCAGGACAGTATCGGTGACAAAACCTTTACCGTGGCTGCTGTGGCCAAAGGGTCCGGGATGATTCAACCGGATATGGCCACCATGCTCTGTTTTGTTTGCACAGACCTCGGTGCGGGGCCGGATCTCCTGGGACAGGCCCTAAGTAATGCGGTTGCCACATCGTTTAATTCTATTACAGTGGACGGGGACACAAGCACCAATGACACTGTCCTTCTCCTTGCCAACGGCCTGTCCGGCCTGAACCTGGAAGAGGCTGTGTGCGCCTCAGCATTTCAGAAAGTCTTGGATGAGGTTCTCTTCACGCTTGCCTTACAAATCGTTCGGGACGGCGAGGGGGCTACCAAGCTTGTCAGCATCCGGGTGACGGGAGCACCAAGTAAGGCTGATGCCACGACAGTGGCTTACACGGTTGCCAACTCCTCCCTGGTGAAGACCGCCCTCTTTGGGGAGGACGCCAACTGGGGCCGAATCATTGCCGCTGTGGGCCGTGCCGGTGTCCCGATTAATCAGGACATAATCGACATCTATTTTGACGATGTGTGCATGGTCAAAGATGGGCAAGGCCTTGGCCAGCAGGTCGAGGCAGCCGTTACAACGATATTGAAGAGCAATCGTTTTTTGATTACTATAGATCTGAAGCTGGGCAGCCAAGCTGCAACTGTCCATACCTGCGATCTTTCCACTGATTATGTGAGGATCAATGCCGATTACCGGTCTTAGGGCTCGCGCAGAAATAACTTGGAAGAATTGGCGCTCAGATTTGGGTTAGATTTGGACGATCCGATTGAGCAAATCCGCAGGAATAGCAGGCTATTTCGAGGACTTTGCGAATGAGTATCGGCCAAAGATAGCCTGAAGCTGGGATGCCAAAATGGTAAGTTGTTTTTGCGCGAGCCCTTAGGTAATGTGAGGGGCCAAACAAAGGAGCAATTTATGGGACATGGCAAGGCGCTTAATGTAGCCATTGTGGGTGGCGGTCCAGGGTGCAAGGCTATAATGGATATGATTTTTGCCGAAAGGCTCGGCCAGCTTCGAATGAAGCTAAGCGGGGTGGCCTGTACCAATCCCAAAGCCGTGGGATATCTCTACGCCCAGGAAAAGGGAATTTTTACAACAAGAGACTACCACGATCTGTACGAACTCGAAGATCTCAACATAATTATCGAAGTGACAGGTTGTAAAGAGATAGCCGATGAGATTTCCCAAACCAAACCCAACCATGTCCGGATGATAGGCGATGTCGCTGCCCGTCTATTCTGGGATATCTTTCAAGTTGAAGAAGAAAGGATTGCCGAACGAAAGCGTTCAGAGGAGGCAATCAGGGTTGCCTATGCGGAACTCAATCAAATATTCGAGACCTCAGCAGATGGGATGCGTGTGATTGATAAAGACTTCAACGTCATTCGGGTTAACGGGGCTTTTTCAGCCCTGTGCGGCATAAGCAGGGATCAAATACTCGGCAAAAAGTGTTATGAAATTTTTGGCGGCCCCCGGTGTCATGCGTCCACTTGTCCGCTGACTCAAATCCTCAGCGGGGAAGAACGGATCGAAAGTGATTCAGAAAAGAAACGTAAAGACGGCTCCACAGTCTCTTGTATTGTGACGGCAACTGCTTTTAGGGGGCCCGGTGGAAAACTTATTGGCATTGTTGAAGATTTTAAGGACATCACAGACCGAAAGCATGCAGAGGATGCGTTGCGGGAGAGCGAAGTAAGGTTCCGGACCCAGTTTGATTTATCTCCTCAGGCTATAGCCTTCACCGAGGTGAGCACCGGCAGGTTGATTGACGTCAATCAAAAGTTTTGTGAAATGACAAAATATACCAAAGAAGAGGTCCTTGGACGGACTACCACGGAATGCATGTTTTACTCCAAGGAAGACAGAGCCGTTTTCTTAAAGGAATTGCAGGGGTCGGGGGAGATTCGTGGATTGGAAATGGATTTCAGGGCCAAGGACGGCTCGATTCTTAACACACTCATGTTTGCCAAACTCGTTCAGATCGCAGGCGAAACATTGATCCTTTCTATATTTGTCGACCTGACGGACCGTAAGCGTCTCGAGGTCAAGCTCCAACAAGCCCAGAAGTTGGAGGCCATTGGGACCTTAGCTGGCGGCATTGCCCATGACTTTAACAACCTGCTCATGGGTATACAGGGAATAGTCGCTTTGATTGGAGAGGTTCTGGCGGACGAGCACCCGCGCAGAGAAAGATTAAGA
>JAIWEZ010000239.1:0-2652 GCA_048631945.1 Gammaproteobacteria bacterium
TATCATCGACAATGAAAGCTCCGATTTTTTCACGATCATCGAAATCTACACCCACGATTTTCCGGGGCTTCTATACAAAATCACGGACGCCCTTTTCCGGTGCAAGCTTGATATCTGGGTTGCCAAAATCGGCACCAAAGCCGATCAGGTCGTGGATGTCTTTTATGTCCGGGATTTTGACGGCCAAAAGGTGGATAGCCCGGAGCAGGTCGCAGCGATCAAGGAAGCGATAGAGGAGACATTGACGAACCACCCTACTTCCCGCCCCACGATTCCCGTCTACTGAAACAGAAACTCGCAAAAACAGTGCACGCCAGGAGTTGGTCACAAACGTTTTTTATGTCGTCATGTACCGCTATAGCCACATAAGTGTAGGTTTATACTATATTACCAACATATTTGTAGCATATTGCGCAGTCCGTATGGAAAAAACAAACATTTGTAAAATGAATGTTAATCCGCAATATCAATAAGTTATGACAGGCTTTTTCGGCACGTATCCGTTTTGGCACACATATTGATATTTAGAGTTGAAAACAAACGAAAGGGGGTCAGAAATGAAGAAAATTGAGGCTATCATCAAGCCGTTCAAGCTGGACGAGCTGAAAGAGGGACTCTCAGCGCTTGGCATCCAGGGCATGACAGTGAGTGAGGTCAAGGGCTTCGGCAGGCAGAAAGGGCATTCGGAAATCTACCGGGGGGCGGAATACACGGTTGATTTTGTCCCCAAGGTAAAAGTCGAAATTGTGGTGGAAGCCGGCATGGTTGAAAAGGTCATCGATGTCATCTTGACCCATGCCAAGACCGGCAAGATCGGCGACGGCAAGATCTTTGTAGTCCCGATTGAAGAAGCGGTTCGCATTCGGACGGGGGAAAAAGGCAGGGATGCTATTTAGTCATTTGTCATTACTAACTGATCACTGATTACTGTTCACTGATCACTCAGTCCTGAGGAAATAAATTCGTCATCGAATTTATGAATCGAAGGACTAAGCAAAATACTGGAGGGAAAGATGATGAAGATTCTGTTTATGATTATAACAATGTTAGGCATCCCGGTCATGGTCTGGGCAGGGGAAGACGCCCCGACTATTGCCAGTAATGCAGAAGCCATCAAGGATGTGCAAACCCATGCCGATTATGTGTGGACCATGGTGGCTGCAGCCCTGGTTTTCTTTATGCAGCCCGGGTTTGCCATGGTAGAGGCCGGGTTTACCCGTGCCAAGAATGCGGTCAATATTTTGATGAAGAACCTGCTCGATTTTTCCATGGGAACCATGTTTTTCTGGGCTATCGGTTTTGGGCTGATGTTCGGGGCAACTAAGACCGGCTGGTTTGGCACTTCCTGCTTTTTCTTAAGTGATTTTTCTCCTGGTGAAGATCCCTGGGTTCTTGCCTTCTGGATGTTCCAGGTAGTCTTTGCCGCAACGGCCGCCACCATTGTATCCGGTGCCATGGCCGAACGGACAAAATTTATCGGATATTTGATATATAGCGCAGCCATTTGCGGCTTCATTTATCCTATCTTTGGAAGTTGGGCCTGGGGCAGTCTTTACAATGGCAATGGCTGGCTGGAGAATCTTGGCTTTATCGACTTTGCCGGTTCCACGGTGGTCCATTCTATTGGAGGGTGGACGGGCCTGGCCGGAGCCATCGTTTTGGGCCCAAGGATTGGCAAATACTCAAAGGAGGGGAAGGTGCAGCCGATCCCCGGCCACAACATCCCCTTGGCGGCCTTAGGGGTATTTATTCTGTGGTTCGGTTGGTTCGGGTTTAACCCGGGTTCTACCACGGCAGCCAGCAAAGACATCGCCATGATTTTTGCCAATACCAACCTGGCGGCGGCCGCAGGCGCTGTCCTTGCTATGATCACCGCCTGGATCAAGTTTGGAAAACCTGATGTGGGTATGAGTTTAAACGGCGCCCTGGCCGGCCTGGTGGCGATTACCAGCCCGTGTGCCACTGTCACGCCACTTAGTTCCGTGATTATCGGGGCTGTGGCCGGCGTCATCGTGGTACTGGCAGTGCTCTTTTTCGACCGGATCAAGGTGGACGACCCTTGCGGGGCGATCTCCGTACACGGTGTAAACGGCGCATGGGGAACGCTTGCAGCAGGCATCTTTAACATCGGAGGCACCTCGGCAAAGATAATAGGTGTCCAGGTTCTGGGAATCTGTGCGGCCTTTATCTGGGCATTTGGTGTCTCCTTTATCGTATTCAAGCTGATTGACAAGACAATAGGACTTAGGGTTTCTCCCGAGGAAGAAACGGAAGGTCTGGACTTTGGCGAACATGGGGCCAACGCATATCCCGACTTTCAGATTGTAAGCCATTAACCCATTAATGACCCCGCCGCAAGCGGACGGGGTATCACAAGGATATACCATTTATACCCCCTCACCCCTGGCCCAGACCGGGATTATAGACTCAGTAGATTGAGTTAAGCACCTCGCGCCAGGGCGGGCCTAACCCTCTCCCGCCAGTCATCGATCCTGAGGCCTCAGACCCGAAGGGGGGAGAGGGAACTATGCGGTAACCCCGCCGCAAGCGGCGGGGTATTATAAAACATCAAAAAAGGAAGAAGAATGATGAGGAAAGATCTGCAACACATGAAGTATTTTCTGGCAATTATTCTATCTTTGGTTTTGACTG